>PWNM01000193.1 GCA_003557825.1 Candidatus Hydrogenedentota bacterium
CAGCGCCTCGATCTGGTCGGGATCGAGGCGGGCATCGCGGACGATGAGCTCGATTTTGCGCTGGGACAGGGTGAGCCGGCGTTCGGCATCGAATACGGCGTCGCGGTCGACGCCGAGTTTGTCGGCGGCGGAGGCGGTCCGGCGGATGCGCACGGCCATCTTGTGGATCTCTTCGGCGTTGTATCCGATCTCGCGTTCGACGCGGTCGATCTCGTCGTAGGCGGTGCTGATGCGCCGCTTGAGACTCTTGATCTTCCGGGCGATCTTCATGATCTCTTTGCTTTTGAGCTTGAACCGGCTGACGAGTTCGGCCTGTTCTTCGGCAATTTCCTGGTAGCGGGCCACAATGTTCTGCATGCTCTGGTCGGACAGATTGGAGCGTTTGGCCCGTTTTTCGTTGGCATCGAGTTTTTTCTCGAGTTCGGCCAACTCTTCCATGATGCCGGGGATCTGTTTGACGAAGGCCTCTTGCTCTTTGGGCTCTTCGATGTCGGTGATTTGGGCAAAGCTGAGGCGGCCGGCGACGATGCGGGCGGCGAGCATGCTGATTTCTTTGATAGTATAAGGCGTGCCCAATAGCAGGTTGGTCAGCTCGTCTTCGGCGGCCTCGATGCGCTTGGCAATGGTGACCTCCTGGTCTTTGGTCAACAGTGGGACGCGGCCCATCTCGCGCAGATACATGCGGACGGGGTCGTCGGCCCGTTCGAGTCGGGTATGAGCCGCCTCGCGACGAGCTTCGGCGCGCTTGGCCTGCCGTTCTTTTTGTTCGTTTTGGGTCTGGGTTTCCTGGTCGACCCGCAGTTCATCGACGATTTCGATGTCCATGCCGCTGAGCTTGACCATGACTTCGTCAATGTCTTCCGATGTGGCGTCTTCGGGCAGGAGTTCGTTGAGCTCGTCGTAGGTCAACGATCCCTTTTCCTGGGCCATATCGAGCGCTTTTTTCGCGCTATCCGTGTCTTTTTTCTGCTTTTCCTTGGTGGGGATGATCGCCATGTTGTTTGTCACTCCCTGGTCACCTGTTGTCACCATTTTCTTTCCCTAACCATAAAACAATAAAGACGTGACAGGAACAGCGGGTCAGAATGGCCCGATCTGTTCTTGTCTTTGTTTTGCCTCTATTATCTTGTTTAACAATTCTGCAGCGGATTTTCCATCACGTTGCTTGTGATAGTCTCCGTGCAACGTCTTCAACTCTTGCGCAACGGTGTCGCCCTGGAGCCGTTTGAGTCGTTTCTCTACCAATTCTTCGGCTTTTGCCGGGGCCAAGGGTTCGTAGTTGACGGCGGCGGCATAAAGGGCCTTGGCATCCTCGGACTCAAGCTGCTCGCCCGTCACATCTGGTCCAGTATTGAACAACGCAATTAATACCTCTTCAAGAGGACGCGGTTTCACGGTCAACTCGGCTACGGCCTGTTTCGCCTGGTCCATGAGGGCCGCTTCCTGAAGCAAGGCGCTCACAAAGGCGCAATCGTCGTGATTGACCTTCGGCGGCTTGGGCGTCTCCGGCGTGCGCGACTGAATGGCCGCCTCGCGATTGGCCGAATCGACGCTCATCTTCTCGAATTCGCGCCGGACAGCCCACGGGTCGAGCCGCAGGGCCTCGGCCGTTTCTTTCAAGTACTCCTGCCGCCGGAGGGCGTCGTTTACGCCCCTCAATATGGCAAACAGTTCGCGGGCCACTTCCGTGCGGCCTTCGATCGTGCCCAACCGGTCTTGGCTCATGGCCACATAGAACCGGATAAAGCCTTGGGCAGCGTCGATCTCCTGCCGGAACCGCTCGGGACCTTCGGCGCGGATGAAATCATCCGGATCCTGCCCCTTTGGCAACAACAACGCCCGGACGGTTAGTCCGGCATCGGTCAACAAGCCTATGCCGCGCAAGGCCGCCCGAACGCCCGCCGCGTCGCCGTCGAATACCACGACCACCTCGTTGACGTAGCGTTTGATGAGCTTGGCCTGTTCTTGGGTCAGGGCCGTGCCGCAGGGGGCCACCACGCATTCGATGCCGCTGTCGAAACACCGCATCAGGTCGAAATATCCCTCGACCAGAATGGCCCGTTTCTCGGCGCGCATGGCGTCGCGGGCTTCGTATAACCCGTAGAGCACCCGGCTCTTCTTGTACACCGGGTTCTCCGGGGTATTGATGTATTTCGCCACATTGGGCTCGTTGCTCAGGTCGCGGCCGCCAAAGGCCACGATATTGCCCGACGTATCGCGAATCGGGATTACCAATCTATCCCGGAAAAATGCATACCGCCGCCCGCGGTCGCTGCTGCGGATCAACCCCGACGCGTCCAATACGGCATCCGAAAACCGGGCCTTGCGCAAGGCCTGCACCAAGGCGTCCCAGTCGTTGGGAGCATAGCCAAGGCCGAACCGCTTGATGGTCTCGGGCTGGAGCGCGCGGGACTTGAGATATTGCCGGGCCGCGCCGCCTTTGAGCGGGTCTTCCATGGTTTTCCGGAAATACTGGGCCGCCTGTTTGCCCAATTCGAGCAACTGCTGCCGGACATACTCATCTTTATCGTCCCGTTCGCTCAGGGCAGGCAACCGCACGCCGCCCCGATCAGCCAGCCGTCGCAGGGCATCGCCAAAGGGCAGCCCTTCGAAGTCCTGGAGGAATTTCAACGCATCGCCCCCTTTTCCACAGCCGAAGCAGTAGTAAAACTGTCGGTCGCGACTGACGGAAAACGAGGGGGTTTTTTCTTGATGGAAGGGACACAAGCCCTTAAACCTGCCGGAGCCGGCCGATTTCAAGTCGATCGCAGCCCCGATGATATCGACGATGTCATTCGCGGCCAGGACCTCCGCGATGACCTCTTTGGAGTACGCACGCAAATTCTTGCAGTACAATCACTTAGGGTTTGCTGGGACTCAACGGAAGCACCATGCATTCCGCAACACAGCCTTTGTGCCCAACCTCAGACGGCTTACAATACCGCCGACAAGGCGTAACTCGCCTTTGAGGCGTCAACTGTTTGAAAGTTTACCACAGGATCGCCCCCGTGTCAAATGGGATTTTCTATGCCGGTTCCGGCCCGAAATTGAAACTACGGGAACCGGGGCTTACAATGCGCCGTTACCGGTGTCCGGCATAGGCCGCGGCACGGTGTAACCCATAGAAAGGATCGTTCATGGCGCCACCGACGGCAACACTCCACCTGGTAGGCCACGGCCACATCGACCCGACGTGGCTTTGGCGTTGGACCGAGGGCTACGAGGAGGTGCGGGCCACCTTCCGCAGCGCCTTGGACCGCATGCGCGAAACGCCCGATTTCACCTTCACCGCGAGCAGCGCGTGTTTTTACGCTTGGATCCAGGCCTGCGAGCCCGATATGTTCGCCGAGATCCGCGACCGGGTTCAAGAAGGCCGCTGGGAACTCGCCGGCGGGTTCTGGGTTGAGCCGGACTGCAACATCCCGAGCGGCGAGGCCTTCGTGCGCCATGGGCTGTATAGCCAAGCCTTTTTCGAAGAGGCCTTCGGCGCATCGGCCACGGTGGGATTCAACCCGGACAGCTTCGGCCATGCCGGAACCTTGCCCCAGATCCTGCGCGGTCTCGGCCTCGACAGCTATGTATTCACCCGTCCCGCTCCGCCCTTCGAGCATCCTTTTCGCGGGGGAACCACGTTCCACTGGCGGGCGGCCGATGGCTCGGAAGTCATCGCCTGCGCCATTCCCGAAGGCTACAACGGCGACGCCGGCCACATCCGCTGGGCCATGGACCACCTGCCCTGGCGGGCCCATCATACCCCCGAGATGTCCCACTTCCTGTGCTTCTACGGCGTGGGCAACCACGGCGGCGGCCCGACCAAGGAGGCCATCGCAGCCATCGAAAAGGCGCGGACCTCGGGACCGCCTATTGTGCAGTTCTCGACGTTGGTGGCCTATGTGGAAGCTGTCCGCAACTCGAAGGCCCCCCACGCCCTGCCGGTCATTGCCGACGACCTGCAACACCATGCCCAGGGCTGCTATACCGCTCACGCCGGGATCAAACGGTGGAACCGCCGGGCCGAACAAGGCCTGATGACCGCCGAACGCCTGGCCGCCATGACGTGGAGCGTTCAGGGACATCCCTACCCCCAACAACGGCTGCAAGAGGCCTGGAAACTGGTGCTTTACAACCAGTTCCACGATATCCTGGCCGGAACCAGCATCGAAACAAGCTACGACGACGCCCGGGACCAGCTCGGGGCGGCAACCCATACGGCCACGGATGTGGCCAACGAATCCCTGCAAGCCCTGGCCCGCGACATCGACACAACGCCGCCGGGGAACACGTTGGTGGTCGTCAATCCGTTGCCGTGGCCGGTGCGCCAAACCGTAAAAGCCTCGGCCATAGTGGCCCGGGGTCTCGAAACGCCGCTCCATCTGGTGGACGACCACGAGAAGCCCGTCTCGGTCCAACCGGTTCAGGGCGAACGCATCGGCCACACGGATTACGCCTTCACCGCTGACTTGCCGTCATTGGGATACCGCTGTTTTCATGCCCGCTCGGGGATCGTCTCGGTACCCGGCGATGCGCCCCTTGATGGGGGGCGGACCTGGCTCGAAAACAGCGTCTGGCGCATCGAAGTGGATCCCGATACGGGCTGGATCACGCGGCTCTACGACAAACAGGCGGAGGTGGAGACGCTGCATCGGGGCAATGTGCTGGTCTGCCTGGTGGATCAGTCCGACACCTGGAGTCATGGATATGCGGAATGGCGCGTCGAGGCGGGGCGCTTTGCCGAGGCCCGCTGCGAACTCCTCGAATGCGGACCGGTCCGCGCCACGCTGCGCATCACCCAGCGCTACGGCCAGTCTCGCGCCGAACAGACCATCACCTTGTATCGCGACACCGATCAGATCCACTGCCGTTTCCGCATCAACTGGCAGGAACGGTATACCTTTCTGAAGCTGCAACAAGAAACGACCGTCGCAAACGGGACCGCCACGTGCGACACGGCCTACGGATTTCAGCCGCGCAACACCCGGGGGACCGAGGAACTCTGCCAGATGTGGGTCGACCTGACCGGAATGGTCGGCGATACCCCCTACGGCTTTGCCCTGCTCAACGACGGAAAATACGGCTACGACATCCGCGGAAACACCATGCGGCTGTCCTTGCTGCGGAGTCCCGCCTACGCCTTCCACGATCCCTCGCGCCATCCGAGCGATGAACCGTGGCCCATCATGGATCAAGGGTGGCATGTCTTCGATGTGGGGTTGGTCCCCCATGCCGGCTCGTGGCAGCATGCGGGCGTCGTTCGCCGCGCTTGGGAATTGAACGCGCCGGCCTTTGTCCATGCCGAGTCGGCCCACCACGGTCCCTTACCGGGGCGGCTCTCTTTCCTGGCCGCCGAATCGGACCACGTGGCCCTCACCGCGGTCAAGCAGAGCGAAGACGGCAAGACCCTGATCGTGCGCGGGTATGAAACCGCCGGGCGGGACGTCGAGACAGTGCTGACCTTTCCTTGGAACGACCGGGCCTTCCCCATTCGCTTGCGCGCCCACGGCATCGCCACCTTTAAGGTCGATCTGCGAAAATGGACCATCGAAGAAGTCACCTTGCGCGAAAGCCCCACGGGAGGCCATCGATGAATCTGGAAGCCGTCGAGCAGACCTGTCTGAGTTACCTAAAACAAACGGAACGGCCCCTGGTTCCACTCGACAATTTGCTGACCCATTTGCATCGGAATCCGGAGTGCGCCGACGTGGGCAAGGGCGAACTGCTGGCCTTTCTCCGTCGGCACGAGCTGTTCGAAGTGGTCGAACCCGTAGGGTTGGCGGCCGACCCCGAAGGGGAAAAGGCCATGGCCGAAGCGGGCTTGCCCGTGGGACCCCAGGTGGTACTCTGCACCCGGGTACCCTCTTCGCGCGAGTTCGCCCAGATGATGCACGACCAGATGATGGCCCTCATCGAGGCCTTATCTCGGGCGGTGGATGAAGCCCAGGCCGAAGGGCAAATCGAACAGGTACAGAAAGCCGGGAAGTTGCTCGACCGGGCCAAGATGCTCCGCGACCGCATGGCAGCCCATCTGAAACCATGAGCCGTCGCCCCCGTCTTGAGCCATTTACGGACATCCTCCATGCTCGGTTTGTCGCGCGGCCCAATCGATTCCGGGTCCGTTGCGCCCTGATGGATGGGACGACGGTTGACGCCTTTCTGCCCAATCCGGGACGCATGTGGGAGCTGCTCTGGCCGGGGGTGATCCTGTATCTGGTGAGGCGCCCCGAAGACCGACCGGAGCGCAAGACCGCGTACACCGTCGTGGCGGTCGAGCGGGAGGGCCATCCGGTATTCCTCCATACCCATGTTACCAACGACGTGGCCGAATACCTGATCGAATCGGACCGCATTCCGGCGTTGCACGGCGCGCGCATTGCCCAACGTGAAGTCGCCGTAGGCCGCAGCCGGTTCGATTTTGTCGTCGAACAGGACGGCTGCGCCATCTACCTCGAAGTGAAATCCTGCACCCTCTTTGGCAATGGCGTGGCCATGTTTCCCGATGCCGTGACCGACCGGGGCCGCCGCCATCTGCTCCACCTGGCCGAGATGGCCCGCGATGGTCTGCCCACGGCCGTGCTTTTTGTCATCCACTATCCCCACGTGGACTGGTTCATGCCCGACTACCACACGGACCCGGCCTTTGCAGCGGCGTTGCTCGAAGTGCGCGACACCGTGCAGGTGCTGGCAGCGGCGGTGGAATGGCGTTCCGACCTCACCCTCGGACCCACAGTGAAGACCCCGGCCATTCCCTGGGATTACATCGCCCAGGAATGCGTCGACCGGGGCGCCTATTTGTTGGACCTCGAACTGGCCGAGGGAACAACCGTGGCGGTGGGCGAGCTCGGGCCCATCCATTTTGAGCGAGGTCATTATATCTATGTGGGTTCTGCCATGGGCGGGCTGGCCGCCCGTATGGCCCGGCATACGCGCAAACGGAAAAAGCTCCGCTGGCATGTAGACTACCTGCGCCAGGCCGCCACGGATTGCACGGCTCTGCCCATCCGGTCCTCCAAACGGATCGAGTGCGCCCTGGCCCAGGCTTTGACCGACGCCGGATTCGCCCTCGGACCCAAACGATTCGGCAGCAGCGATTGCGCCTGCCCCGGCCACCTCTTTTACAGCCCCGAACCGCCCCTCCACCGGACCGCCATCCACACCGTATTGCAGCAATTCCGCATGGCCCCGCCGGACGTCTCTCGTTGATTCAGTTCGAGAAGCCCGGCCAGATGATCGGTTGTTATTGCGCGAAGTTAGAAGAGAGTGAACACTTTCCTGCAATTTGGGACAGGATCGAGTCAGTATGCATTGCACGGGCAGCCTACCCTATCAATCGGGCTATTCCGACTCTCCAACGAATACGATAGTCACCAGCAATACGCAATCGGAAATCGCCTCGATGGAATGCAGTTCTCCGCCTTCGAGGTAGAGCCATTCCCCGGCGCGTATAGTCTGCGGCTCCGCTCCCACCACGAACCGTGCTTCGCCGCGAAGGCATTGCACTGTGATGGGGCCGTCCAGCTTGTGAGGCGGCACAGTGTTCCATGCGCGGATAAACATTCGAATCACTTCGAAGTGCTTCGTCTTGACCAGCGCCACGGTGTGGGTATCGGTATTTTCGGGACCGAAGGTTTTCAGGTCGATGACTTCGCCCGGAGTGGCATGTTCAATGGCCATGGTTCTCCCTTTCGCTCGGCGTGGATGAATGGCTCGCAAAGACATCAGCGTTTTGCGGTCAGCCGTAACCACTCCGTTTACTGCACAATAAACCTGCTTTGGTCAACATTGATTTCACGAGGCCCTATTCCTCCGGTTGTAGTCTGTGAGACGGGTGGGTAGAATAGGGCCATGAACACGACAACAACCCATTCGAAACAGGCAGCGGCTATCGTCCACGACCGCGAGGACCGGGGGAATAAACTACGGCAACGGTTGGCGGCGGTTGAAGGCCGGGGCCAACGGACGCGGACGCCGTCATTGGCTGTTGTGAGCGATGGCGAGGGCGTCGAGCTGGTGACGGTGGACGGCCGGCGGCTGGTAGATTTCGCGTCGGGCGTGTTGGTGACCAACTTGGGGCATCGGCATCCGTTGTTCGAGGAACGTTATCGCCACCATCTGGGCCGATGCCCGTTGAGCGCGTATAATATGGTTACGCCCATCGAGGTGGAAGCATCCGAACGGCTCTTGGCCTCGATGGCGGCGAGCAACCCCAAGGCGGAGAAGATCCTCTGGGCGGCCAGCGGCTCCGAAGGCATACAGAAAGCCATATGGGCCGCCATGGCCTTTCAACCCGATCGCCCCATCCTGGCGGCGACCCGCCACGGCTTCCATGGCAAGAAAGGGCTGGCCGGCGACGTGACGGGCGAGGCGAGTCCGAATCCGAATGTGCGCTTTGTGTCCTTCCCCATGCGCGACGTGGGTGACCTCGAGACTTACGAACGGGAACTCACGGCATTGTCCCTCCAGTTCAGCGACCACATTGCCCTTTTGATTACGGAACCCTATCTGGGCGCGGCGGGGTCATTTCATCCGCCTCACTGGTACCACGAACTGCTCGAACGGTGGTGTACCGAGCATCACATTCCACTGATTTTCGACGAGGTGCAGTCATGCCACGGCCGGACGGGTTCCATGTATGCCTTCGAGACCTATGGCGTGAATCCCGACCTTGTCGTGGTGGGCAAAGGCGTAGCGAACGGCATCCCCGCAGCGGCGGTGGCGGGTCGGGCCGATCTGATCGATATGCTCGATTACGGTGCGGCATCGGATACATTCAGCGCGACGCCCATGGCGTGTGCGGCGGTGTGCGCCACATTGGACGTGTTCGAGTCGGAAGGGATTGTGGCGCAATGCCAGGCAATAGCCCCGGTGATGCGCCGAGCGTTGGAAGAGTTGGCAGCGGCTTTTCCGTTCATCACGGCGGTACGGGGCGAAGGACTCGTCTACGGCCTCGAGATGCAGGATGTTGCTACGGCAGAGGCCTGTGTGCTGGAGGCGTATCGCGGCGTGAACGGTCGCGGCGTTCATTTTTTGGGACCCCTTGCCGAGCGCGTGCTGCGGGTAAGCCCGCCGTTGATCATCGACGAAGCAACCATCCACGAAGCGTGCGAATTACTGCACACGGCCTGGAGCCGGATAGGAAGCTGAAGTCCATTAAAAAAGCGAGCCTTTACAAATGCAAAGGCTCGCTTTGTAATCGTATGGAACGATTAGAGCGGGCGGGCGTTGGTCGCCTCGGGGCCTTTACGACCCTCACCAATTTCGAATTCAACCTGCTGGTTGTCTTGCAGCGTCTGATCTGGCGTGTCGATGTTCGACCGATGGATGAAGAGATCCTCACCACCGCCGTCCGGACAGATGAACCCAAACCCCTTTTGCGCATTGAAAAACTTTACTGTACCTGTAGCCACGTAACATCTCCGGTGAGCGCATCGCAATGGATGGGCTCGACTCGTTTCCCGCTTGTCAAAGTGTGCATGATGAACCGTCTTGCGCGGGAAGTATTCAAAACCGCATCCATCTTTTGTTTGAAAAGAATAGCACATTACAAAAGATAAATCAATATTATATTGATCCACCATACCGACGGCGATAATCGCTTGGAGAGAGTCCTTCATGGCGTCGAAAGAGTCGACCTAGATTGCTCGGGTCGCCCACGCCCACGCGCGCGGCTACGTCGCCGATTGAAAGCTTGGTACGGCGGAGGAGTTCCTTCGCCCGGTCGATGCGAAGCCGGGCCACGAACTCGGAGTAGGAGATGCCGAACTTACGTTGTAGCCGATGGGTAATGGCTGTGGGGTGTTCGTTCAACTGGCGAGCGACTTCTTGCAAGGTAATGCCCTGTTCCATGTGTTCGGTTACCAAACGGGTAAGGGCATCCAGTCCCTGATTGCGCAAAGGACCCTGGGCTTCTTTTCGCCGGAGCACGCCTAGGGTGTCGATGAGCCCCTCCACCATGGTGTCGCGATCGGTGGCCTTTTGCAATTCGGAGAGCAGTGTGGGAAGCGATGCCCATGCTTGGGTCGTGCTCATGCCCGCCGTTTCGGCTGCTTCGAGTACCGCCATGGCGAGGCCTCCCGCACGGGCCCGTCGAATGGCATTGGCCCGCTTTTTTGGTGCGCCGATTTCGTCGAGTTCGGCGGTGATGAGCCTGCGCGTCCGGGCCATCTGATTCCCGGCGAGGGCTGTCGCGATGGTGCGGGCGTTGTGGTGTTCGATAACAAGTGTTTGCTTGCGCTTCCGGGACGAACCCGTTACCGAGACCTCGGGTTCGTCCGGAGCGGGATCCTCGACTCCGTCATCCAGATGGGACTGCTCCCATAACCAAGTTAACGTCTCCGCGGTCCACGAAGCGATCTCAAAGATGGAATCGGGTGATCGAATGGGGATGTCCTCGAGCAGGGCGTCCATGTCCGCGTCGTCCACGGGATACTCCAAGCGTTCGAGTCCCAGTGCGGCATCATTGGCCAAAGCAGGGGCTCCCTCGGCAGGGCAATAGGGCCCGAAGGTCATGCTGTATCCTTCGCCGGCATCAGGATCGTTTGGGATAGCTCGAACGGCGGCGCAAGCAAAGCCCATGTGACACACAAACGGCATGACAACGCCCTGCGAAACCGCCGTAGCTGCGGCTTGATTACGGGAGCTGCGGCAGGCTTGAGTACCGCCGGGTTGATTGGATACCGCAGCGCAGGCTTCGCATCGGCCCGAACCGGTAATCCGCAAGCCCTCTTCGTGCCCTCGGTAAAAATGGACGGCCACCGGAGCCGAGGCCGCTCGGTTGGCTCGGTCAAGCAGACGGCGAACCGGCTTCGACTGAAGAAAGGCCAAGGTGGTCATAACCGCAACTCAAACAGGGGCGTCGGTTGGTTCTGAAGGGCGACGCAGACCTCGATGGGCAGTTCGCGGATGACCTGACGGGCCATGTCCAGCGCCAGTTGATGTTGGTTGTTTTCCTCGCTGATATGCACCAACACCACATGCCGTAATGCTTCGTGGAGCAACCCCGCCAAGAGCGAACACATGGCGCTGTTGGACAGGTGCCCTTGACGCCCGCGAATGCGTTGCTGGATGGCGGGGGGATAGGCACTTCGGCGGAGCATGTCGGGACAGTAATTGGATTCGAGGATGAGCCCGTGACATCCCATGAGCCTAGTACGTACGACATTCGAGGGATGCCCCAAATCGGCGGCCAGGCCAAGCTTGACGCCTTCGGATTCCACCACGTAACTGACCGGGTCGGCGGCGTCGTGACTAATGCTAAAACTGGAAATGGTCATTCCATCCACTGAGACGGCTTCGCCCGCCTCGATGCAGGTGATTCCCTTAACAGGTCCGATGCTCGCCGGCAAGCTATCGCGGGTTCGTTCGGTCATGAACACCGGGATGTCCATTTTACGGGTTAGGATACCCAAACCGGCCACGTGGTCGCGGTGTTCATGGGTGACGAATAGGGCCTCGATCCCTTCAAGAGTCTCCCCGATTTCCGCTGCCCGTAGCCGTAGCTGCTTGAAACTTAACCCGTTATCAATTAGTATTTTTGTCTTACCCGAAGACACCAACACGGCGTTGCCTTGGCTGCCGCTACCCAGTAGACTGAACCGGAGCACCGAGACCTTTCTCCTCCCGCCTGGACAGGCTGCGATATGACATAAGTGGTTTATTTATAATGACATAGGGGAGGACCCCCATACCCATTATAGCAAGCGGGCCCGAATGGGTCAATTGACAAAATCGCCCGTTCAGGATATAATGGCATGAGGATTGCTTAAGGAGACACGGACATCATGATGAACATGGAACATCGTTTAGCGCAGACGCAGACTCAGCGGCTGATGCTAACGCAAAAAATGCAGCAGGCGATTCAGATCCTGCAGCTGTCCATGTTGGAGCTGGACCAGTATGTCCAAGAGGAGCTGGAGACCAACCCCGTTCTTGAACAGATTGCGAATGGACCCGAGTTAACCCCGGTCCAAAACAAGCAGGACGGCAACGGGGACACGGATGGGAAATCCCTCGAAGACATGGAGTTCAACCTCGATGATTATCGAGATAGCTGGCGGGACATCCATCGCGAGGGCAAAGATCTCAGCCGCAATCCCGATGCGGATGGCCGTCGGCAATTTTACGAAGACTCGATCACCCGGGAGGAGTCCTTCACGTCCCGGCTTCTGGCCCAACTCAACTTCGCGGCTCACGATGAAGAAACCTATGCCATAGGCGAGCAGATTATCGGCGAGATCGACGGCCGCGGGTATTTCGTCGGCTCATGCGAAGAAATCGCCGAGCGGCTCAATGTGTCCGTTGAGCGCGTGAACGAGGTGCTCCATTTGGTACAGCAGTTTGAGCCGACCGGCGTTGGCGCACGGGACGTTATCGAGTGCTTGTTGCTTCAGATCGATGCCGAATATCCCGATGAAGACGAACTCCGCGTGCTGGTCACCCAGCATCTGGAAGCGCTCGAACACCGACAGATCCCGAAAATCGCCAAGGCCATGAACATCTCCCACGAGCGCGTCGAAGAACTCCGCGATGAATTGGCCAAGCTGAACCCGTGGCCCGGTCACGAGTACTCCGATGAACCTCCGCAGTATGTTGTTCCCGATGTCATCGTCGAGAAGAACGAGGAAACGGACGAATACGAAGTATACCTGGCAGGCGAAACTGCTCCCGAGTTGCGCATCAGCGGAGACTATCAGAAAATGGCCCAGATGGATGATGTTGATTCTGAGGCCAAAAAATTCCTCCGCGATAAACTCGAGTCGGCCCGGTGGCTCATCCGCAACATTCAGCAACGGCAGCAAACGATACTGCGCATTGCCGTGGCCATTGTAGAAATTCAGCGCGATTTTTTTGACAGGGGACAGGAATATCTCAAGCCGCTGACGCTGCAGGAGGTTGCGGATATTGTGGGCGTCCACGAGGCAACGGTGAGTCGTGCTACCCGGGGCAAATATATGCAGACGCCCCAGGGCCTGTTCGAGATGAAATACTTCTTCTCTCCAGGGCTCAAGCATGACCAGGGCGGCGAGCAATCATCCAGGAGTGTCCAAACGATGATCGAGAATATCGTCGATCAAGAGGATAAGCGCAAGCCGCTGAGCGATCAGAAAATCGCCGATGAACTCAAGAAACGGGGCATTAACATTGCCCGGCGTACGGTCACGAAATACCGGGAGTCCTTGGGTATCTTGTCGACCTCGCTGCGTCGGTCCTACCAAGAGCAATAGGTAGGCAAATTGTACATGCCTTAGTAATGCCCGCCATTGCTCCATACATTATCGCGCAGATTCATCAGCACATCGGCCAGTTCTTCAAGAATCGGATGGGACCACTCGTCTGATAGAGCCCGTAACGAGGCGTCCAAATACCAAAGGGTTCCTTCCTTCCCGCCGGTAAACCGATTCCAAAGCGAGTCGCCGATTCGACGCTGATCGTTGAGCATGGTTCGCGCGTTATGGAGTTTATCGGCGGCGATGATCAACCGTGCGTCGATATCGGCTTCGGCCATTCGCTTGATGTGGGCTTCTTTTCGCTCGCGCCACGGCGGCTTGGGCGATACATCCGTATCGCTGCATGCGAGTACCAGTTCGGCAACACGATCTCCGAAATTCTCGCGTATCTTCTCGAGGGTAGGCTGGCCGCCTTGATCCTCTACTGCGTCGTGCAACAACGCTGCGATCAACTGTTCCTCATCGCCGCCGTGTTCCCCCACGAGAGCGGCCACGGCAAGGAGATGGGTAATATAAGGGATTTCGCCTCCTTTACGTTTTTGGTTCTGATGGAGTTCAATAGCAAGGTCAAACGCCTTGGTGAGACGGGAGGTATAACGCACTAAAACTGCTCCTTTGCAACGAGTCTTGTCAATCAGGGGGCTTTCGCGCAACTCCCCTATGCTTGTTTTGTTCGGTTCGTACCGGCCTGCCTGCCCAAAAGCGCGGTAACCCGCGTGTTTAACTCGGCAAGGGAGAACGGTTTTTTGAGGTAATCGTCGAAGCCATATTCCGAAAGCTGCTTTGCGTCGTCGTCGTCAATAAAACCGGATATGGCAAGTATGCGGGTGTTCTTGGTATTGGGCCGGGCCTTCACCCGTTCGCAGACCATGCGTCCATCCATGTCCGATAGGTGGATGTCCAGGATGATCAGGTGCGGGTTAAACTCGGCTACCATCGAGCCGGCATCAAAGCCCGTCGAAGCGACGTAGATTTTGTAGTCTCCGGCCGTACCCAGCGCCGTCGGGATAATGTCCAGATAATAGGGATCGTCATCGACAACAAGGATGCGGCTTTCGTCTTCTTCGAGTCGTTCGAGCGGAATCCCATGGCTGGCCATAAATTGCCGCAGGCTTTCGTAGGGGATGCGCCGGTCGCCTCCCGGTCCCAACCGATAGCCCTGTATTTGGCCCAGATCAAACCATCGCGATACGGTGTCCGCCGAGACCCCGCAAATTCGCGCCACCTCACCGCTGGTGAATACCTTCTCTTTGCTCTCCGCCATGTTTCACCCGTTCCCTTGTTGCCGTCTGGCGCGACCCGCACGATTCGTTTCTGCCAACGGCGCCCCTTCGCATATGTCAGTATAGTATCCAGCGCCTCCAATCGTGTCAAGAGCGCACGACGTCAGTTCAGTTGCGTCACCGCGATCTTGTATAGCCATGAGCCGGAGATCATCACCACGGCGAGGATCCAGGTCCATCGTATCACGCTTGGATGGTTCACAATAGCTCGCGGTATGCGTCCTGAAATAGCGATGCCCATGCTGAGAATGAACCCGGTGAGGGCGACGACAAACAATCCCGCGCCGGCGGGTTGCACCCAGAATGCCAAGCCGAAATCGCCTCGCATCATCAGAGAAAAAGCCGTAGTCATCCCACAAAAGGGACAGGGGATGCCGACGAATCGCTCGAGGTTGCACGGGGGTAGCCCCAGCTGCATGTGGCTGCCCAACCCACTAGGATTGGGATTGACCCACCACGCCACCACAAATACGAGCCCCAACGCGGCCGCGGCTGCCGCCACACCCCACCGCTCGGGGGAGCTGAGCCGGTTTGGGTCTCGAATTTCGAGGGGCGGCGGCTGCGATGGAGCCTCGCCTGCTTCTGGACCTGTGGGTTGCATGATGTAAAATTCCGAAATAAAAGCGGACCCCTCACGAAGCCCGTGAGAGGTCCGTTGCCTCTATTTGTTAGTTACCCAACCCGTCTTCAGGAATTCGAACGGTCATGATCATGGGCGAACTGACGCCCTCGCGAGCAATCCGGAACAACAGCGAGCGGCCCGGCTGGGCGTTTTCCTGCACCCGGCGGCGGAACTCGCTTGGTGAACCTACGGTTTCCTTGGCCACCTCGAGGATGACATCACCCGGCCGGAGATCGGCGTCGGCTGCCGGCGAACCGGGCTCAACCAAGATCACGACCACACCGGGCGTATCGGGATCGACACCGACGTTCCGAAGATGGATCTCCTCGGCCGTATCGATTTGCATACCGAGTAACGGCGGTCCGAGCAACGCACGCAAGCCGTCGTCCGGCCGTTCGGTCAGCACGACCTCGACCTCGATGTGTTCGCCGTCGCGCCACAGCGTTAGTATGGCCACATCATCGGGCGGGAGTTTTGATATTTTATTCTGCAGATCAGACGCATTCTCGACGGTCTGGCCATTCACC
>PWNM01000491.1 GCA_003557825.1 Candidatus Hydrogenedentota bacterium
GATGTTGTGCTCACCAAAAGTATCATGGAGCTTGTGCCCGGTAAGGACACCCCCCGGTTTAAAAATACCCGCGACGGCCGGTTCTATTTTGGACTTGAACACTGGACCATAGTTGCCCGCCACGCGGATCCTGAGCCCGTGTTGGCCTATACCATCCAGGCGCGTCGTGACGGTATCGAGCTGGAGCAACGCATCCTGGCGGTCCCTTTGCGTTCGCCTGAACTGACCACCTCCTGGGAAGGCGACGACACGATAGTTGGGCTCGTACGTTTCCGGTTTACCAACCATTCCGTGGAGAAAGAAAATGCACGACTTCGGCTTTCTTACTCCCAGGATGCCTCGCGGAATCATGGCGGCCGGGGACCGCATCCCGGAATCGACGGCACGCTGACGCCCCGCTATCCCCTTGATGCCATAGCCATTGATAACGGCATGCTGTACTCGGTTACGGATGAGGGGCGGATTCTGCGTGCGGCTATCGATACCGAGATGCGTGTTCAACCGAACAACGATGCCGTCGAATTCCGTATGCCCCTTGAGCCCGGTCAGACCTGCGAGCTGGTGCTGAAGGCGCCTTACATCGCCCTGGATACCGAGGAGGAACGCCAAGCATTACAGTCGATAGACTTTGAGCAAAGCGATGCCGCCGTCGCGGCGTTCTGGCGGCGTTTCACCCATAACGGCGCCCGTATCCAAACGCCCGAACGCAGGCTCGAAGCCCTCCATACCATGCATCCCGTTCATGTCGCCGTAACCGACCTCGCCATGCCCGGCAACCCTCGGCTCATTAATACATCCGTCGGTACCGTGACCTACGGCAATTTCAGCAACGAGGCGTGCATGATCATCCAGGACCTCGACCAGCGCGGCCTTCATGATGAAGCGCGGCGTCGGCTGGAGGTGTTCCTCGAGTACCAAGGCACAGTCCCCCAACCGGGCAACTTTACGGATTGCGACGGCATGTTCTTTGGCGCGGGCGGATTCGAGATGGGCGCGTACAATCAGCACCATGGCTGGGTGCTTTGGGGGCTTTGTGAGCATTTTTTTCTGACTCACGATCAAGCGTGGTTTGAAAGCATTGTCTCCAAAGTTATCGAGGGCGCGGACTGGATATTCCGACAACGAAACACCATGCTCGACGAGCTGCCCCATTCGCGTGGATGGGAGCGGGGATTCCTGCCTGCAGGCAGCCTTGAAGACGTCACCGATTTCTACTATTGGCTATCCACCAATTCGCTTACCTGGCGTGGAGCCAATCATGCCGCCTGTGCGTTGGAACGGATCGGCCATCCCGATGCCGCGCGCATCCGCCGTGAAGCCGACGCCTATGGCGCGTCGCTGCGCGAAGGATTCGAAACCGCATGCCGCTATTCACCCCTTGTGCGACTGCGCAACGGCAATTGGATTCCCCATTATCCCAGTCGCCTGTATCGGCGGGGCCGCGAAACGGGGTGGATCCGAGAGACGCTCGAAGGGGCGGTGTATTTGCTCATCTCCGGGTTGTATCGATACGATGAGGCCGCTGCGGAATGGATCCTGAATGATTTTCAGGACAACCGGTACAGCGCCGCGCCCTATGGATATGCCATTGAGGGCTTCGAAGCAACGTGGTTTGACCGGGCTGGGTTTTCCATGCAGCCCACGCTTTTGGCCGGTTTGTTGCCCCATCTCGACCGGGACGAGCCCGAAGTCTATATATGGATGTTCATGAACGCTCTTGCATCGTGCTATCGTGAGGAGATCGGGGCCATCATCGAACATCCCATGCCTGTACTGGGCTATTCCAACAATGCGCTCTTTAAAACAAGCGACCAATCCAACGCCATGATGTGGTTGCGGTATATGTTTGTATATGGGGCATCGCAGACCCTGTGGCTCGGTAAAGCCATTCCTCGGGCATGGTTTGCCCATGGTGAGCCCATCGCCGCCGAGGACGTGGTCACCTACTTCGGGAAGGTAAGTGTTTGTTATTCACCAGCAATCGGTGATGACCGCATCGAAGCTCGGGTCTCGCTTAATCTTGTGGAACATCCCGAACATATCTATCTTCGGTTTCGTCATCCCGGGAAAAAGCCCATCCAGTCCGCCCAGGTCAACGGGGATTCGTGGGATAAGATACGGCCCGATATGGAAGTGGTTGATCTATCTGGACTCGAAGGGGAGATCAACGTAACCGTAAATTACTGAGTTACAGACGGACCCACCATCGCCCGGTTCAAGGCGGCATGTCGTTGGGCTCAGAGCCGAAGCAGGGGGCCAATCACTCGGGCAGGATCTGCACTGCATCGGCGATGACATACCCGTCGGTGTCGGCATTGGAGATGATCACCACCGCTGTATCGTCGAATGCAAAGACACCCAGCGAGTAAAAGGGTTCCTCGGTTTCTGGCGGACGCTGCTGATCAACCTGAGCCATGGTGGATCCTTCAGCATGATAGACCGTCACGGGCACGTTGCTGGCCCGGTTCGGCTCGGCGGTGTAGCTGATACGGACTTCATACCGACCTGGCGCGGGAACCGCGACGGTGTAGCGTACAGACGCCTCGCCTTTGTCGCTATTGCGGTCGTGGAGGTAATGAAATCCCACGAATCGTCCCACTACGGACGAGGGAATCCAGTCTCCCAGGACTTCTGCCTCGGTGTGGTCCATTATTATGCCCGTCAGGTCTGTTGCATCCTTGCGCCTATCGGATTTCCACTCCAGGATTTGCCCATCGTCAAGCAATCGTTCCCGAAGCGCTGCGTAATCTACATCCTGTACGGCCAGGTCATTGTCGATGGCCATAGCAGCCGCGGTAGCCGCAGATTGACCCAGTATCATAAACACCGGCTCCATGCGAATGGAGCCGAACGCAATATGAGAGCTGGACACGCAGACGGGAACAAGTAGATTGGCGCATTCCTCTCTTCGGGGGACGAGAGCGCCAAAGTCGATTGGATAAGGACCGCCCGGGTTGATCTGAATGTCACCTTCATTTCGGGCATGTCCACGCCCCTCTTCATCATAGGCGACATACCGCTGGGTGTTGTGGGAATCCATGTTATATGAACCCATGCCCACGGGACGCGGGGTCGGTTCCAACCGTCTGAGATGGCGCTCCGTCACGACAAAATCGCCAAGCATGCGGCGCGCTTCGCGCACGTATATCTGGTGAGGCCAATGGTCGGAATCGACAAACTCATCTCTGGCCAATCCCCACTGGCTCATCTCATTGCGGATGTCCTCCGGAACTCGTGGGTCGTTGGCCAGGTACCAGAAATACCCCTGCTGGTATTCCCTGTGCTCGCGGATGATTGCTTCGCGTTCTTCGTAGGATGCCTCGGGATAGTCGTAGTTCATCCCAATGTTGTCCGTCGAAAAGGCGCCGTGGTTGTTCGTATCGGTTTTGGCATTGGGAATCGGGTCGAACTTGTTGAACATCCCGCGCCAGCCGGCTTCGATGTACCGACCCAGAAGCTCGTATTGCATCGGGTCATAGTTTTCCGGTTTTGGAAACGGTACGCGATTTTCAGGCTCTTTGGTCAGACACATCCGGAAGTTATAGGCCTGCACCCGTTGATCGCCTTCTCCGTCTTCACCGGGATCGCCGTCATGGATACGGGGAAGGAGTCTGCTTTCCGGATCTCCTGGCTCGATATAGGGATCGACGACATAGTTAAACTGATGGGATATGGCCCGGGCCTTCTGGATGCCGTTGAGCGTTTCGTTGTAAACGCTATTCGCTTCCCGACCGACATGATAGGAAACTCCGGCTGCCGCCATGAGATCGCCTTCATAGGTTGCATCGATGAATATGCGCCCCTGATACGTATTACCGGCAAGGGTCATAATGGCCTCGATGCGGCCGTTCCGCTTCGTCACCCCCGATTCGCGGTCCAGCCACTCATCGCGGTATACGGGGATGTCGTATTCATCGACGATGGACTCGAATACGGCCTCTGCTACATGGGGCTCAAAGGTCCACATGGTCCGGGAGTCCCCGTCCATGGCCGGCGTACCCTGGCCGCGGTTCCCATAGGATTCCCGATCTTGCCAGCGCCATGCCTCATCCTGTTGATAATACTGCCATATGCGGTGATAAAAGTTGCGCGCCATACCGCCGATGACGGCCGTATTGCCCGAGTCGGTCCAACCCAGCCCGCTGCTCGTCATCCCGCCGAGTATCGTATCAGGCGATACGATGACCGCCGTTTTTCCCATTTCGTGGGTCTGTGCTGCGGCGATGACCGCGGCAGACGTGCCTCCGTATATGACTACGTCATAGACTGGTTCTGCCGTTCCCGGCGTCGTCCACATTAACGCCCCAAGCATAACTCCGACCATCATGCGTTGCATCTTGAAGTTCTCCGTTCCCAGGATCTCGGTCCACCCCTGCCGATGGATGCACCTCGGATGCTATACGTTCAGGTTGCCTGATGCAAGTCGCTGGTGTGATTAGCGGATGTCGTAGATGAAGGTGTGTAGTTGCGTGAGAAGCTTGTCTTGGAATTGGCGATTCGATTTGCGGTCTGTAGTGATCTCAACTAATGTGGGCTTCGTTGGTGGGGCTTTGAGAATATCATCCAGCTCTACAGCATTGTCTGGTGCATGATACACAAGATCAAACTGCCGAGTAGCCGCTTCGAAATTCATGCCATGGGGCGTCCCAAAGCAGTCCTCAAATACATCGTTGGCGGAATCAAGGGGCAGGAAGTGGAATATCCCGCCACCATTGTTGTTGATGACGACAATCGTAGGGGGACAGGGGGCATGGTGAAGCAAACCGAGCGAGTTCAGGTCGTGAAGTGCCGCCATGTCGCCAATAACGGCCATACACGGGCCGTCTGCGGCCGCAGCAATGCCTGCAAATGTGGCGATGGAACCGTCGATTCCACTCGCCCCGCGATTGGCATAGATTCGGATTGGCGTGTCGCGGCTCCCGGCAAAGGCATCCATGTTGCGGATAGGCATGCTATTGCCCACGAAAATGCTGTCGATGTCCGGCTGTGCCGCAATTCTGCGGCATACATATGGTTCTGTAAGGGGGGCGTCCCAAGTAAATGCGTTCTCAATATACAACGCGATATAGTTTGAGGCCTCTTTCAGTGATGTGAGTTCGTTGCTTTCGTGAATCGTACTGTTAGAAATCGCAGCTCGTGCGTCTCGACAAAACACGGAAGGATCTGCCTGGATGAAGCGAGTTTCGGCAAACCACGGTTCGACGGGATCACCATGACTGGTGACCTGAAAATGTCGGTCAGGCGGATAGGCTTGAAGATACTGGAGCAGACGCTTGGAGGTGATCCGATTGCCGACATGCAGCACGGTATGGCCATCTAGTTTCTCCGCGAATTCGAGAAATCCCATCAAGAGATCCACGTGCGGTATAACGACTGGGGAGTCTCCTTTGAACCGAAGCCCCGATGCTATATCCGGCAGCAGGGGCCAGCCCAGGTGTTCTGCTAGCTCCTCAATTGCCGCCGCTTCGTTGGGGTTGCGCAGTCCCCCCGCAACAATGATACCCGGTCCCTTCGCCACCGCACCTACAAAGGCCTGAATATCTTCGTCGGCAGGAGATAGGCGAATTTTATGCTTTACTGTATTCGGAGTATCGGCGCATTCACTCGACGAGGGCAGACTACATTTCCCCAGCAAGGGTTCGCGAAAGGGGCAGTTGATATGAACCGGGCCCGGGCGGGGCGTACATGAGCGATTCACCGCTTGGATTACACGCCGCTGTACAAAAGGTTCTTCCAATACTTCGGTAGGACAGGGAAGTGACAGATGCGAACGGACAAAGGAACCGTACAGATTGGACTGATCGATGGTCTGATTGGCGCCGACGTTGATGTGTTCCGGCGGGCGGTCTGCCGTTAATGCGACAAGAGGAACATGATGATAGCTGGCCTCGACAATGGCGGGCATATAGTTGACGCCCGCGGTGCCCGATGTACATACGAGCGCTGCCGGCTTCCCCTGTCGTAACGCCGTTCCCAATGCGAAAAAAGCGGCTCCTCGTTCATCGTAATGTACAACACAGTGTAACCTTGGATGCCGCCGGACGGCTACTGCAAGGGGAGCAGAACGCGCACCCGGGGATACACACACGGTTTCAACCCCGGCGCAGGCCAAGCCCTCGGCGATCCAGTGTCCCCAACGGACGTTTAATGCACCCTCATCATTCATGGCCTCCGGAAAGCGCCGCCTCCATCACACGCATTTTTGTACCGATTTCATCCCATTCCGCTTCCGGACTGGAACCGCTAACAATTCCAGCACCACAATGGGTTGCGACCGAATGGCCATGGAGCAGGGCCGTGCGGATGGCCACTGCGAACTCCGCGCCCGATGCGGATATCCAGCCAACCGAGCCGGCATACCAACCTCGGGGAAAGGGTTCATGTTCGTAGATGCGATTCTGAGCGGCTTCCCGAGGTGTCCCTCCGACGGCTGGAGTGGGATGGAGGGCGTTTAGTATGGTGGCGTCTGAGATGCCATCTGTCAGCGTCCCCTCAAATGAAGCGATCAGGTGTTGGCATTGACGGAGCTGCAAGAGTGAGATGCGATCATTATTCCGAGTGCACGTGCAAAGTTGGTCCAAAGCCTTTTTGATAGCATCCGTTACATAGCGGTGTTCCCGGAGGTCCTTTTCACTCGACAAAAGCGCTTCGGCATAGGCTTCATCGGCCTGAGCGTTCTCGCCGCGCGGGCGGGTGCCAGCAATCGCCTCTGTTTCAATGTGTCGCTCAAGTCGCCGATAAAGCCGCTCGGGCGATGCGCCAACGAAAGCCGTACCCAGTCGAGGTTGAAAGAGGAACAAAAAAGACCGAGCTGCCAAATCGGCCAGGTGTCGGAGCAAGGTCGAAGGATATGGCGCTTGGGAGAACTGGAATATCGTCTCCCGGCCCAATACGATCTTTTCGAGCGATCCTGCGGAAATATCTTCAAGTATCTGAGAGACGGCCCCTATCCATTCCGCCTTATCTGGTTGCGTCCGTATCGACACCACTGATGGAAGCTCGGGGCGATACTCTGGATTGGATCGGGAGAGGCCATCCAGGGTTTGAGCGACGGCTTCGAGCTCGGACTCAGCGCACGAGTCAGCTCCTGCCAATACGTGACAGGCGATAAATGAACGACCGCACCGGTTCATGAGCTCGACACGGGGCAGCCAAAACGAAATATTGCCAAAGCTATCCCATGGGGTGGGTGGCGGAGTTTTGGGGTCAAATGCAAGACCTCCGTATACACGCATATGAGGGTCATTTTCGACCATCAGGTTGCGAACATCATCAATGACGGCCTCGATCCCGCTTTCACCGGTGATGTGGCAGGCTGCGCCTATTCCTGCGACTTCGAAGGTGCGTTCCCTGCCCCACCAGTATACCTTAATCGGATTTGACTGGGCGGCACACCAAGCCTGAGCATCGGTTGACGCGACGGGGATTTCGATACGAAGCGCTCGTTTCGAGCGTCGTCGTGCGAGCGTCAAGGCCTCTTGCACAGCTGGTATCAGGACCTGTTTCAAGGTCTCTGAATCGGTTGCGCGAGGTGTCGCTGCGGTGGATGTCATTTTTCTCCTTGATAAATGGTGGCAATCCCGAAGCTCAGGGGATGGGCTTGGATTTGGGTGAAGCCGGCGTTTTCCATCAACCGGCAAAACGCCTGACCGTACGGGAAATGCTCCACTGTTTGATTCAGATAGCGATATGCATAGCCTTTGCCAGAAATGATAGCCCCGATACGGGGCAATATATGTCGAAAGTATAGCAGATATCCCCGCCGAAATGCCGCATTATTGGGCATGGAAAACTCGAGAATCAACGCCCGGCCTCCCGGCCGAAGTACCCGATGCATTTCCCGGAGTGCGGCCGGGACATCCAGTACATTACGTATGCCGAAGGCAACCGTCACGGCGTCAAAGGTATCGTCTGCGACGCCAAGGGAGACCGCGTCGCCTCGAACCAGGGGAAATCGCTCCTTAAGTCCCCTATCTGACAGTTTCCTCTGGCCCAGGGCTAACATTCCGCCGGACAAGTCAATACCCATTCCGCGCGAGACTCGATCCGGATGGTTTCCCATGGCCACGAGTACATCGGCTGTTCCTGTAGCCAAATCAAGCACATGAAGATTTGACAATTCGGGCAGTTTTCGAATCAGAGCTTTTCGCCACGCCACATCTCGCCGCATCGATAATAACCGATTCAACAGGTCATAGCGCGGTGCGATCAGGTCGAACATCCGCCACACATTTCGGCGCGATGGTCCCGTAATCTCTGCTGAAGACGGTTCTGTTTTAGGAGATGTGGGCATTGTGGAAAACTCCTGATCGCCGTTTTAAACAACAACCAACAATTGAATACGGCGAATCTGTTCCACCTGGTAGTTGATGATCCGGAAGCCGTGGCGAATCAGTCCAGCCAGCCTTCCTGTCGCAGTTGTTTCTCTTCGCGAACGATGAGTTGGGCCAGAGGGCTGCCTGGTTCGATGCCGCAGACCTCGCGGAAAACGCCTTCCAGCCCATGATTGGCGCGGATTTCCTGCACCTGTTGTGCTGCTTCGTCGTCCGAGTGGTCAAAATGGAACGCCGCGGCTGTGGCAAAAGCTACGTTTACCGGCTCGATGCCCTGTTCGAGGCACATCAGGCCGGACCCAACCAAACGATCGTTTGGTCCCAGTTTCCGTATGGGATCCTTTGCGATGCGTGCCACCTGATCGCCCAGCGCCTTATTTTCGTAACGATGAAGCAGGTCGGATCCGTGGGCGCGCAGTTCATCAAGATCCATACCGTGTCGTTTGGCCAACCCACGGCAGGTTTCGTCCAGGGCTGCCTCGATCTTTTTTCGGATAACCGGATCCTGCACAGCTTGCCAGATATACTCATGGCCCCGAAGGTATCCCAGGTATGCGCCGGTCGCGTGACTCATGTTATGGACAAAGAGCTTTCGTTCCACATAGGCCTCGAAATTGTCCAGAACCTTCATGTGCGCAAGTTCCGGAATAGGCCCTTTAAACCCGGCTCGGTCGACCGGCAATTCGCAATAGGGTTCGACACATACCAGGAGCGGATCTTCGGTCTTCAACTCGTCCGTCATTACGGGTACCATGCGCCCAATACTCGCCTCAACAAAACCAACCTTCGCATCCAAGGCATCGTGGTGTTCATCAGGCAGATATTTTCGTACCTCCTCACGGAGGAACGGTCCCGCACCAATCATGTTTTCACAAATAACAAAGTTCAGGGGCGCATTTGAAAGTTCAAACCGACGGGCCAAGCCGGCAGCCAGCGCCGGCGCAATTCTGGGCAATACTGTTACGCCAACGGCTGTTGCCCCAAAATCGGCTTCAGCTATAGCTTGCGCCACCGCATCCTGGTCAGTCGCATGTACTGCGGAGACATTCTTTATGACCTCTTCCTCGACAGTATCGCCCACGATCCGGAGGGGGTATTCACCTCGCGCATTCAGGCCATCGATTACCTCCTGAACAACATCGATAAACGTCGTCGCATATCCGGACTCGTAGAATAACTGCCCCAGAAACCCCCGTCCGATGTTCCCTGCGCCAAACTGCACCGCTTTCTTTGCCACTTATAATACTCCTTATTTGCATATAATTCACTGTTGTGATGAATCAATGGTGTCGCCTAGCACGTCACAAAACATAGAACAACCGAAGGGAATCGCCCTCAATACTACCCACAAAACCGATCAATACTACCGTAGCGGATATGAGATATCTAGCCGACGATACCTAGTTCCTGGCTGATGTCTTCATGGCGGCGTGCCTTGCGATTCGATTGGAAATCCTGGGGAGTCGGTGTGGGATAGTCGTTGTTGAAACAGGCCAGGCAGAAGTCGCTCGGGGTGAACCCTGTGGCAGACACCATTCCTTCGAGCGTCTGAAATACCAGACTATCGACCCCCAAATACTCCCGGATTTCGTCCGCATCCATCTGGGATGCAATCAGTCGTTCTCGCCGAGGCGTGTCGATGCCGTAATGACATGAGTTGATGATCGGCGGGCAACTGATCCGGAAGTGGATCTCCTTTACGCCGCAACGCCGAAGCATTTTGATGATTTTTTTGGATGTCGTGCCGCGGACGATGCTGTCATCCACCAGTACAATCCGTTTGCCTTCGATGGCGGTTCGGGCCGGATTGAGCTTGATCTTGACTCCAAAATCTCGGATGCTCTGGTCGGGTTCGATAAAGGTACGGCCCACATAATGGTTCCGGATAAACCCCATGTCAAAGGGGATTCCCGATTCATGCGAGTATCCAAGGGCCACCTGATTTGATGAATCGGGCACGGCCATGACGATATCGGCATCGACCGGCGCCGTCTTGGCCAAGTTACGACCAAGTTGTTTTCGCACCTCATCAACGCTTCGGCCGAAAATATGGCTATCGGGTCGTGCGACATAGACGAATTCAAAAATACAAGGACGAGGCTGAACAGGCGGGAAAGGTTTGAAAGACTCCAGACCATCATGTCTGGCCACGACCACCTCGCCCGGTTCAACCTCTCGTACCCATTCAGCGTTGATAATATCAAGGGCGCAGGTCTCGCTGGCAAAAATGTAGGCATCGCCCAACCGACCAATCCATAGCGGTCGAAATCCCAACGGATCTCGGACAGCTACCAATTCCTCGCCGTTGGTCGCAACGAGTGAATAGGCCCCGATGGCCCGAGTCAATGCTTCCGCGATGGCATCAGCGAAACGCTCGCACTTCGAGCGAGCCATCAGGTGGATCACCACTTCGCTGTCCGTCGTGGATTGAAAAATGGCCCCATCCGCCTCGAGTTCTTCGCGTAAGCTCCCCGCATTGACCAAGTTTCCGTTGTGGCATAGGGCCACTGATCCTTTCGCATAATCGGCGGCCAAGGGCTGTACATTTTTTAGGGTGCTTGTACCGAACGTGGAATAGCGGACATGGCCAATGGCAATATCGCCATCTAACCGCTCCAGTCGGTGTTGTTTGTTTTTCGGGAAGACGTCCGATACCAGCCCAACGCCGACAAACCGTTTCAGGTCACCGTTTTTTGCGCTAACGATGCCTGCGCCTTCCTGGCCCCTGTGTTGCAGGGCGTAAAGCCCTAGGTATGTTAACGTTGCTGCTTCGGGATCGCCGTAAACGCCAAACACGCCGCACTCCTCGTGTAAATTGTCATCTTCATGTGATTCTGCAAGCATGGATCTATAAATCCGTCCTGCCCGTTAGTTTCTGATAAGCTTCAATGTATTTCTCGCGGGTTTTCGCCACAACCTCTTCGGGCAGCGGGGGTGGTGGGCTATTTTTGTCCCATCCCGTCGTTTCGAGCCAGTTGCGGACGAACTGCTTGTCAAAGCTAGGAGGGGATGAACCCGGCGTATACTGATCGGCCGGCCAGAACCGCGACGAATCGGGCGTTAATACTTCGTCGGCCAAGGTCAGCTCATTGTTATAAATTCCAAATTCAAGTTTTGTATCGCACAATAGTATACCTTTAGCCTCAGCAATTTCTCGACCACGATTATACACATTAATGGCCGCTTCGGATGCTGCATTAGCCCAATGATCTCCCAGGATTCGTGCCGCTTCTTCTGGGCTGATATTGATGTCGTGCCCATCCGTCGCCTTGGTTGCCGGTGTAAAGATGGGGGTGTCCAAGCGGCTCGATTCGACCAATCCTTCGGGAAGTTGCATACCGCAGACCGTGCCGTACTCCTTGTACTCCTTCCAGCCGCTGCCCGTCAAATACCCCCGAACAACAAACTCGACCGGGAACATCTCGCATTTCCTGACCAGCATCGACCGACTTTCCAGCTGATCGGGATGTGAGCGGAACTCCTCAGGGAAATCCGCGATATCCGCCGAGATGAGGTGATTGGCCACAATGTCTGCCGTTTGGTTAAACCAAAATAACGACATTTGGGTGAGGACTTTTCCTTTGTCCGGGATTCCCACAGGGTTAACCCAGTCAAAAGCAGAGATACGATCGGTTGTGACGATGATCAAAGCCTCGCCCAAATCATAGATGTCGCGTACTTTGCCGCGAGACATAGGCTCAACACCGGGCAACTTGGTTTCTAGAATCGCAGATGGGTTCATGGGCGACGTTTACACTCTTGTTCTTGAGGTCTGCAGACTCATTAAATGAAACTCTTGGTATCCAATCGCCCTCTAGAAACACCTCATCCTCGCAGTACTGCATGATGAGAAGGAATCCAAGGGCTATGTGCAAGACAGAGTCCACCGTTGCCTTACGCGGAACAGACAAATGATAATAGTCAACGCCCAAAATGTCAATCCAAATGCGCATTAGTAAAGCTGTCGTTGGCTATATGGGACAATCTGTTTACCGTCAAATGAATCTAAATCACTTATGTGGCTATGCGCATTAGTGTGCTGCCGTATATCCCGTCAAAGGAAAAGCTCACAGGTTTCATTCATACGATATATAGCGCAATGGAAATCCCGAGCGGCGATGATCATAAGAGGAATCGAATGTGTCTAAGGGGCCATCTATGGGCAGGCAAAATAGGTCTGATTGACTCCCTTCCTTTACAGTGCTATGATCCGGGCGACACGGGAAACAGCTTAAGTGTTGGAGGATCAATGTATTATGCGTATCGAAATCGCCGGAAGACACATGGATGTCACCGATTCACTCAAAGCTCATGTCGAAGAACGCCTCGAGAAAATCCGAGACCATTTCGATAAAGTAATAGAGGCTGAAGTGGTACTCTGTGTTGAAAAACACCGTCATATTGCCGAGATTACTTTGAATGCCAATGGGATTCGCATTCATGGTAAGGAATCCTCGGACGATATGTATACGTCCATCGATGCCGTGATTGAGAAATTGGATAAACAGGTACGGAAGTTTAAAGACCGTATCAACCGGTACAAGCCCCGAAAATCAAAAGAGCAACGGCAATACCATCATAATATCATTGCTTATAGCGACATCGATGAAGATATAGAAGCCGAGGAGTCAGAGGGGCATCGAGTTGTCTATAGGGAAAAACTCGCGATGAAACCCATGAGTGTTGAAGAAGCTGCCATGCAGCTCGAACTGTCCAACGATGAGTTTTTGGTGTTTTCCAATGCCGATACCATGCACGTCAACGTGCTCTATGCCCGAGATGACGGTACCTTCGGGCTGATTGAGCCCCAGTTTTAGTGTTGTGCCGTGGGAGGCGTCCTTGAGTCGCCTCCCCTGTGAATATCCACGAGCTAGGCCCCGATTATGGAATTCGAGAATCTTCCGATTAACAGAAAAGATAGTATTCCTGTAGCCCGTATGGTCGACGAAATGACGGATGATCTGGAACTCGATGTGATGGGCGGTTATCAGGGCATGGGGCGCTCTGTTTTAACGGCGGATATCAATCGTCCCGGTTTGGCGTTAAGCGGATACCTCGATTATTTCGCGAGTGATCGCATTCAGATCCTGGGCAATACGGAAATCCATTTCATGGAGCGGTTGTCTACTTCCGAACTGGGACGACGGCTTGAACGCATGTTTTCGTTCGAAATTCCGGCCTTTTTGCTTTCTCGTAACCTAAAGCCCAGCAAAATGTTCCTCGATATGTGTAACCGTCGTGGCATCCCGGTTTTGCAGTCTCGACGATCGACCGATGAAGTCATCAGTCGCGTCATCCTTTTTCTTGCCGATGAGTTTTCGCCTGAGACCATGATTCACGGTACGGCTATCGAATGCTACGGGGTCGGCTGCTTGATTGTGGGCTTGCCCGGTATAGGAAAAAGCGAAACAGCGCTCGAACTGGTCGAACGAGGCCATCGTCTCGTCGCCGATGACATGGTGACGTTGCGGCGGCGGCGCGAGGATTCGTTGTATGCAGAAGCGACGCCGGTCATCGAGCATCATATGGAGATTCGGGGTGTCGGCATTATTGACATCAAAAGCGTTTTTGGAGTCGGTCGTGTGCGCAATACAAAACAGATTGGCCTGGTCATGCAGCTCGAGGAATGGAATCAGGAAACTCAATATGATCGGACCGGTCTGAGTGAAGAATACGCTACCATACTGGGAGTCCGGATACCATTTTTGCTCTTGCCAGTCCGTCCCGGGCGGAATATTGCGGTTATAATGGAAGTAGCTGCGTTAAACCATCGGCTGAAAGAACTGGGCATCCATCCGGCTCAGCGCCTTAATGAGCGGCTAATCACAATGATGAATGAAGGCAATGCCTAATTCACCTCGTTTTGTGCTTGTAACCGGTCTTTCCGGGTCGGGCAAAAGCCTCGCCTTACGCGTACTCGAGGACATCGGCTTTTACTGTGTGGACAACATTCCTGCTGCGCTCATTCCCACGTTGGCGGAATTAGCACAACGAGGAGAAGGTTCACTTCGAAGATTTGCGGTCTGCGTAGATGGACGGGCCGGCTCGGATCTGATCAACTTGCCTGCTTACCTAGACGAAGTTCGTGAACGGGGCATTCAGCCCGAAGCGGTCTTTTTGGATTGCTCAAACGAAGTTCTTATCAAGCGTTATAGCGAATCACGCCGACGACATCCCAATGCTCCCGATGGGAATGTGGAAGCTGGTATCCAGCGAGAACGTCAACTCCTGGATCCGATCCGTGCTCGGGCCGATCTGGTCGTCGATACAAGCGCAACCTCCGTTGCTGAGCTTCGCGAAAGGATTGGTCAAACCTTCCACGGTCCCCGGAGGCCAAAGGAATTGATCATTACGTTCATGTCGTTCGGCTTCAAAAACGGCGTACCTCCGGAAGCTGATTTGGTTATGGATGTGCGGTTCCTTCCAAATCCTTTTTATAACGCAGGTCTACGACAGTACTCTGGCAACGATCCAGATGTTCGCGACTATGTACTCAATAATTCCGCCGCGAAGGAGTTTTTGGATCGGTTTCAGGAATTACTAGCCTTTCTTATACCCCGTTACCTCGAAGAACCCAAGTCATATCTAACTATCGCCATCGGGTGTACGGGAGGTCGGCATCGTTCTGTGGCCGTAGCGCAGGAATTGACGCAATATGTACGGGGGCTAGACTTCAACGCCCGCTTGCGCCACCGAGACATCGAGCGGTCAACCCAATAACCCGGGGATGCAGGTGCGGCTCCAAATGGGGTATCATATACGAAAACTCCTGATATCTGAAGCAAATACAATCCGTTTAGGCGCTTGGTGGATTCTAAACAATTAAAGCCAATGAGTTATGTCGATTTTGCGAGCACATAAACTGGTTGTGCCTCAAAACGCAAACGTTCTGGGATGGGAATATATGGGTGAAGTGACCGAAGAGATCGTGGTAGTCAACACGCTTGGGCTCCATGCCCGACCAGCCGCTGCAATGGTAAACACCGTGCTACCTTTTAAAAGTGATGTGCATATTAACGTAAACGGGCATCAGGTCAATGCCAAGAGTATAATGGGATTATTGACGCTGGCTGCCGCCCAGGGAACCGTGATGACGGTTACCTGTAAGGGCGAGGATGCAGAAGAGGCTATCGAGGCCGTGCGCAAACTTGTCGAATCAGGATTCGGAGAGGAATAGTGGAAATCGCCCTTCGAGGCATTGGGGTTTCGCCGGGAATCGCCATCGGACCAGCATTACCATTCGGGGTACATAGTCTCGATATACCCCGCTA
>PWNM01000299.1 GCA_003557825.1 Candidatus Hydrogenedentota bacterium
CTGGCTGTGGTCGCCCCTCATGGCCTCCATGAATACGAAGTGACCGAGACGCCTGACCGGTCTTTGGCGCTGACGTTGTTCCGGGCGACGCAACAAACCGTGGGAACTGCGGGCGAGCCCGATGGCCAGCTTCTAGGCGACCTCGAGTTTGAATACATGCTTATGCCTTTTACAGGCAGCTTCGATCCGGTTCATGCCGGGCGCTTGGCTGCCGAGTGCCAAGCGGGGGTGAAGTGGCATACGGCGGCGGAATTGCCCGATGATCAGTCGTTCTTGGCAGTCGAGGGCAATGATGTACTGGTAACGGCCATAAAACCTTCGGAACGTCTCGACGGCGTACCGGCCAAGAGCGGTATCGTGCGCATGTGGAATCCTGCAGATAAAGTAGCCGAGGTTTCCATAAAGCCGACCATACCGGTTCGGGCAGCTCATCGGTGCAATCTGGCGGAAGAGCCGCAGGAAGCATTGCAAGCTGCGAAAGATGGCGTGACGGTGTCGGTTCCGGCGCGGGGATTGGCCACCGTCCGGTTAGATTGGGAATAGGGCAGCCATAGGGGAATCGTCACCGGGGTGCGGCCAAGCTGTGCTTCCCGGATTGCGCGAGATCGGAACACCAAACCGAGAAGAAGGAAAGTTGGGTGGAACACGATTCATCGAATGTGCCTAAGGGCATCACATTTCGATGCATTATCATCGGGCTTGTCCTAACGCCGGTTACCATCATGTTTCTCGTCAGCACCGAGGTCATGTGGCAATCGGGGTATCCGTCGATCCTGAGCCTGATGTACCACGTGGTGTTTATCCTCGTCTGGCTGGTGTTGTTCAACCTGCTGCTCAAGCGATATAAACCGGAGTGGGCGTTGTCTCCCGGTGAGCTGCTGGTAATCTACACCATGCTGTCCATCGGCAGTGCTCTCGCCGGCCACGACATGCTTCAGGTGCTGACCCCTTCGATTTCCCATCTATACCATCACTACCATCTCACAGGACGATTCGATGAGATCATCCCGCACGTGCCCGAGTGGTTGGTTGTTCAGGATCGAACCGCCCTGGACAGCGCCTACGGCGGCCAGGAGTCCATGTTCGACCCGCGCAACTACCGCCCGTGGTTGCTGCCGTTGGCGTGGTGGACCGGATTTGTCATCGCCCTGTGCGCCGTAATGTGGGGATTGAACCTGCTTTTGCGCAAGCAGTGGACCGAAAACGAAAAGCTTTCCTATCCGATTCTTCAAGTCCCCATGTTGCTTGCCGATGCCCCGATGAAGTTGTTGCGAAGCAAGGCCTTTTGGATTGCCTTTTCTATTGCTGCGGGCATCAACTTTCTTAACGGACTTAATGTCCTCTACCCCACCATTCCGGGTATCCCGATTGTTCAGGTAACAGATATCCAAAACTATTTCCCCGAACGACCCTGGAGCGATATGGGGTCTATGCCGGTGTCGTTCTATCCGTTTGCGATTGGCATGTGTTTTTTCATGCCCCTGGATCTGGCCTTTTCATCGTGGTTCTTCTATCTATTCTGGAAAGTACAGCGCGTCCTTGCAAGTCATATGGGCATGCACGGAATGCCGGGCTTTCCTTATGTCGAAGAGCAAGTGGCAGGGGGGTATTACGCCATCGCCCTGATTGCGCTTTGGTTTGGTCGCAGCCACATCCGTCGGACTTTTGAAGTGCTCGTTGGGCGCGAGAGCGAAACCATCACACCCTATGATCGAATCGAAAGCCGACTATCGTTCGGTCTCATGGGCGCGGGGGGGCTGTTCCTAGTGTGGTTCTGTCTGCATGCGGGCATGAGCCTCGGCATTACGTTGATGTTCTTCCTGTTGTATTATCTGGTCGCCATCGGCGTAACCCGTATCCGGGCGGAACTCGGCCCACCCACGGTGGACACCTATGGCATCTCGCCCCATCTCCAAATCATCCGCATTTTCGGCGCGGGCGAATTGACTCGGGCTAATGAGACCAATGTGGCCATGTTCGGGTTGTTGTCCGGGATTTGTCGTACCTCACGGACCCACCCCATGCCCCACGGACTCGAAGGGTTCCGCATCGCGGAACGGTTGAAGCTGGATAATGTACGGTACTTCATCGCTATGTGGGTGGCCATCATCGCCGGCATTATCTGTTCCTTTGGGGCCATGCTCTTTGTTCTCAACAAATACGGCGCCAGCGCACAGATCCTTGGAATACCCGAGCCCCTGGGCGAAGAGGCCTGGAGCCGGGTGCAGATGTGGATGACCGCCCCCGAACGGTGGCATGCCGCTCCCATCTGGGCGATAGCCATTGGAATGCTATCGGTTTTGGGTATGACCCTGCTCCGCAGTAGCCTGACTTGGTGGCCTTTTATGCCGGCCGGCTATGTCATGAGCGGGGTTCGGGGAGCGAGCATGGACCTATTGTGGATGTCCGTGTTTATCGCATGGCTTGTAAAACTCTTGCTCCTCAAATACGGCGGTCCGAATCTCTACAGGCCCGCCGTGCCGTTCTTTATCGGCCTCGTGCTGGGCGACTTCATGATGGGCAGTTTCTGGAATCTATATGGGACGTTGTTTGGAGTCAGGGTCTATCACTTCTGGCCCTATTGACCTCGAGCAGCCATAGCTGCGCCAGGGGGATAATCCATGGAATCAACACCACCTGCGCGTATCACTTTCCGGTGCGTTATCATCGGGTTGGTACTGATTCCCGCGACGACCATGTTTCTTATCAGCACCGAGGTGATGTGGCAATCGGGCTATCCGTCTATCCTCAGCTTGATGTACCATGTGGTGTTCATTCTCTTCTGGCTGACGCTGCTCAATCTATTCCTCAAACGATACAGGCCGGCGTGGGCCCTGTCCGCAGGGGAGCTCCTGGTCATCTATACCATGCTCTCCATCTCGAGCGCCTTGGCTGGGGTCGATACCCTGCAAGGGCTTATACCGGTCATCATGCACCCCTATCACCGTTACCCGCTCAGCGGGGAATACCAGGATGTGCTACCCCATGTGCCGGAATGGTTGATCGTCCGTGATCGCACCGCGCTGGCCAGCGCCCACGGCGGGCAGGAGTCCATATTCGACCCCCGTAATTTCATGCCCTGGTTACGTCCGTTGGCATGGTGGACTGCTTTTGTGATCGCCCTATGTGCGGTCATGTGGGGTCTGAACCTGCTCTTTAGGAAACAATGGACCGAAAACGAGAAACTCTCATATCCAATCCTTCAGGTCCCCATGTTATTGGCCGATACGCCCATGACGTTGTTTCGAAGTCGAGCCTTTTGGTTCGCCTTCGCCCTTGCCTCGGCAATCAGTATTCTGAATGGCCTGCATGTTCTGTATCCGGCTGTACCGTCCATTCCCATCGTACAGGTGGCTGATATACAGCAGTATTTCCCCAATCGTCCTTGGCATGATATGGGATCGATGCCCGTATCGTTTTATCCATTTGCTATTGGGATGTGCTTCTTCATGCCCCTGGACCTTGCGTTTTCGTCATGGTTTTTTTATATGTTTTGGAAACTTCAACGGGTGGGCGCAAGCTATCTCGTATTGCACGGTGTTCCCGGTTTTCCTTTTGTCGAGGAACAGGTCGCGGGTGGCTATTACGCTCTGGCGCTTATTGCGATTTGGTTTGCCCGTCATCATATCGCACGTACTGCCTCCATTTTGATTGGCCGTAACCCCGAGGTCGTTTCGCCCTACGAGCGAATCGAAAGCCGGTTGGCTGCGGCATTTATCGGCGCCGGTAGTTTGTTCCTCGTGTGGTTCTGTTTGCGGGCGGGCATGAGTCCTGGGATTACGGTGCTTTTCTTCGTGCTCTACTACATGGTTTCCATCGGCGTCACGCGCATCCGTGCCGAACTCGGGCCGCCAACGGTTTGTACCTACGGTATTGCGCCCCATCTTCAGATCATCCGCCTGTTTGGGGGAAGCGCGCTTACGCGGGCCAATCCCGCCAATGTGGCCATGTTTGGCCTGCTAGCCGGGATCTGTCGCACGTCACGAAGTCATCCGATGCCCCACGGGCTCGAGGGGTTTCGTATCGCGGAGCGGCTGAAATTGAACAACCTGCATTTTTTGGCCGCCATGTGGGTGGCGATCGGAATGGGCATTCTGTGCGCGTTTGGATCCATCCTGTTTATCCTCAACAAATATGGGGCCAGCGCGCAGACGTTGGGCGCCCAGGAATTACTTGGTTGGGAGTCATGGAGCCGCGTACAGATGTGGATGACATCGCCCGAACGATGGAGCATGGCTCCCATACTCGCAATTGGAACCGGCATCCTTTCGGTACTTGGCATGACGATATTGCGTAGTAGCCTCTCGTGGTGGCCTTTCATGCCTGTTGGCTATGTGCTGAGCGGTGTAGTCGGGGCGAGCATGGACCTCTTGTGGATGTCTGTGTTTATCGCGTGGCTCATAAAACTGTCGTTGCTCAAGTACGGCGGACCGAAACTGTACAAAACCGCGGTACCGTTCTTTATCGGCCTTGTGCTGGGCGACTTCATGATGGGCAGTTTTTGGAATCTATACGGAACGTTATTTGGAGTCAGGGTCTATCACTTCTGGCCGTACTAGAGACGTTGAGCTTGCCGGTGGTCGCATGATAGACCCGACTCAGTTGGACTCAACGCCCTCGTTCGTGTCCTCATCTGTGCTGTCGGGATGGGCGAACTCGGGATAGAGCCGTTTGGTGCATTGGGGACATATGCTATGGGTAAACTCGGCGTCGGCATGGGCCTGAAAATACTCCTCGACCTGGCTCCAGTACCCTTGATCATCGCGGATTTTCTTGCAGGAGGCGCATATGGGGATTAGTCCGCGCAGGGTCTTAATCCTCGCCAATGCCCGCTGCAACTCCTCGATGAGTCGTTCTTGATCGCACTCGGCCCGCTTACGAGTAATCAAGTATCCGAGGCTACTGCTGAATAAACGTAGAAGCTCGACCTGATGCTTTGTGATGGGTTCACGGCTAAGCCGATTGTCCATACTCGTATGGCCGATGACCGTTTTTCCATCCCATATGGGCGCAAGGACCCGTTCTCCATGGCCAACAACCTTACCCTGCGAGTCCACCAATGGTGAGTTGCCCCAGAATACTACCGGCTCGCGGCTGACGAGGATGCGGCTTTCCGGCGTCTGAGGGTCGATCCAGGTGCGGCGGAATCGTTCGTCTGTGATGTTGCCGTTTTCATCGACCCCGAAGGATCCAACAAACACATTGGGGTCTTCCGTGCGAAACAGGATACCGAGGCGCTCGAATCCCAGCCGACTCCGAGCCAGTTCGACGCCCCAGCGGCACAATTCATCGACACTGCTGCTGCCGGCCAGCTCGTTGACCACCTCAACCAAGGCTGCCAACCGTTCGCTGAATTGCCGCTCGGCTTCCTCACTTTTTCGGAGCAGCGCCTGATACCGCTCGAGACCTGCTTGAGCAGATTCCAGATTGGCAAGCTCCGTCCTAAGACGTGCTATTTCCTCTAGAAGCTGCTCCCGGTTCATTTCAATATCCTGCACAGCACGACTCCTGTTGTGAGGCCCCCCGACTCGTTTTTACTAACGCGTCCATTATACCATCATACGAGTGTTTCCTGACAGAAGAACTCATTCATAGGGGCTATGCTATACAGTGAGTTGTGGAACGAAGTAGATACAATGGGATAAGGAGAACGTTTATGCGCGTCGGTTGTTCTCGATGGGATATCACGCCTGAAGTGGGTTGCGATCTTTCCGGTTATGTGGCCCGAACCCAGCCGAGCATAGGGGTGCACACGCCACTCTACGCACGAGCCCTTTTCTGCTCAGACGATAATAATGCCTTTGTATGGATCCATACAGAGACCATCGGCTTTCATAAAGATGATGCGGATCGACTGCGCCAACGGATCGGCGCTGTCCTGGGGTTACCTTCAGACAACACTATACTGACGGCGACCCATACCCATGCGGGACCGGGCACCCTGCGCCTGCTCAATTGCGGTGCCTATGATGGACGTTATATGGACATGCTGGCTAATGAGCTTCCTGAAATGGCGCTCGCCGCACGAGAGGATGCTGAGGATGTTGAGGCATGGTCTGGCGAAGGATTTTGTGATCTTAATCGGGACCGTCGGGCGCAACCGTCGGCCCATACGGATCCGCGTGTCGGGTTAATCGGCTGGAGGCGAAATGATGGCACATGGAAGGCGGTGCTGGTGAACTATCCCATCCACAACGTCGCCTTGGGTGGCGAGAATCGGTTTATCAGCAGCGACCTTTTTGGCCAAACAGCCACCCGTCTTTCAGAGAAACTGCCGGGGGCGCCTGAAGCACTGGTTACCAACGGAGCCTGTGGGAACCTGAATCCCCCCACCCACACCACCACATTCGGTCAAGTCGAAACATGGGGAGATACCCTTGCCGAAAGTGTCCGAGTAGCCCTTGTGGACGCGAAGCGCCTTGACCGGCCAGCCCTTATGGTAAAAAGCGGCACATTGGATGTGCCCATCGATGTAGATGGGCCCACGTCGATCCGGCATTGGGCCGATGAATTGATTGCATCGGTGGGCGATGCCAAAGGCTATGTGGCGGAACGGATACGTGATGCGGCGGAGCAATGGCGGGCCAATCAACTGCGCGCATGGGATGCGGGGGAAATTCGGAACACCGTTCCATTACCAGTTCAAGCCATTTACGTCGGGCCGGTGATTCTTGTAGGGGTAGGCGCGGAGGCCTTTTCGCGACTTGCCGATGATCTGCGCCAAGCAACGGGACGCGAAGTCTATGCTGTGGGGTATGCCAACGGAAATATTGGCTATCTTGCGCCGGAGGCCTCTTACGATGAAGGCGGCTACGAAATTGAAGGAGCCTTCATTTTTTACAACGCGTTCCGTCCCGAACGCGGCGCCTTCGAATCCGTCTGTGAACAATTGGCAGAGTGGATCTCCCGGTAGACCGAACGGCTATCGGGGGCGGACGCCTTGAATGGCTTGGCGCAGATCGTCGATATGGGCTTGGCGAATGCGGTAGATCTCCGAGATGCCTTCGAGCTTGGCAAAGCGATGACGCGAGTTGTCCGGCGCGACCGACCCCACATGCAGCACCGCAGGAGCCGAGATATCGTTGTCGGTCATGGTGAAAGCCAAGGTCATCATAGGCGTTTCAAGTCCGAAATGCCCGAGGTCATCTCCAGGATCAGACGCTTCGAGGGACACTGCCCGTACCGGATTGATCGCATCGAGCAGGGCCTCCATATCGGCCTGGCTGTCCCATACATGGTCTTCGGGCTCGCGAACACGCCAGGCCCGGCCTGTATGCTCGAAGCGATAGTCGTTGCCATCGAGGGTTAGATGGACCTCCGCAATTTCCGATTCGATAAACTGCACCAACTCTTTTGCCCGAAAGCGGAACAGTTCTGTAGCAGCCAGATTGTCGCCGATCGCCGCAGAAAGCGTCAATGGCGTACCTGTATCTTGGGTGACATAGCAGGTCTCGCCATCGGGAGTCGGATCGCCGATGCGGATCACACGGGGCGTTTCGTCGCCCTCTGCCTGAAGCCGAATGGCTGCCCGCGGCTCGTCCAGGCCGGCTTCCTCCGGACTGATGGTCACATGTTCACGGCCCTCGAGATGGGTCAGTACGCCAATAAACTCAGATACGGCCCGCTGGTCGGTGGCATAGCCGGTTGGTTCCGTCAGCATCCAGCCGCCCCGGTCGTCCCGTTCAAGCCGGATAAGAGCATCTGCCGTATCGATCTCGATGAGGCGAAGCTGCTTGGCTTCAGTGGTCAGCAGGCGGCGTTCTCGAAACGCGGTTGGCGAGCTGGGGAACTTGCTTCGAAGTCCTTGTCGTACAGTGAACACGGTCGGTTCATCGGCCCATTTGGCAAATATCCGGGTTTCGCCATCCCGTTGCACCTGATCGCCGAAATACACCGTCTGCGGAGCGGCGCCCGGCGCGGTGATCAGGGTTGCCCGGGCTCGTGCGGGATCGAGGCCGTAGTCGGCTAAGGACTCGGGTTCGTCGACGAAATGCTTACAGGTCTCTGAAAGCAGGCCATTGACAAACTCCATTACCGTTTCGTGGTGGACAGGACCCGGTTCGGGCTCGAGCATGTACCATGTATCGTCCTCGTATTCCACAACGACCGGCATGGATTCATCACCGGGTATGGGCCCCTCGGGTTCAGCCGGATCGCTATCCTCTGTCCAAATCCATGCAAACTCAACGCGGTGTACCCCTTCGTCGGGGTCATAATCGAACAGATGATGATGGCGTAGCAGGTCGAGGCTGCGATTGAGTTCAAAATAGGAATCATCATCGATCAAGGTTACCAACCCATCGTTAATCAATGCATACCGATTGGTTTGCGTGGGTCCCGCCTTCCCGAAGACGATTGTTAACTCTTGCCCGTCGGCCGTTTGCGCCTCGACGACCAGGCGAGGGTCATGGAAATCATAGGTGGCTAAATCCGAGACGGCTTCTTCGACAATGCGTTCATTGGACAATTCGGCCAGATTACGGGCCACCCTGTTCCAAAGCAAATGGTACGCCCGCAACGAATAGGGTTCTTCAATAGTCCACTTTTCGTCTCCGGTACGTACGCCCAGGGTAGGTCGCCGGTCTTCCTGTTGAATCGAGATTCGGACCAACTCGTCAGGCGTATGCGTGAATGCGCGTTGCGCTTCAACCCGTTGACGCCGGGTCGTCTCCTCACGACTTAGCATGGCGTAATAGCCGCCGATAAGAAGCACAAGCAGTACTAACAGTGCCAGGGTGGAACGAAAGCTCAACGGTATCTCCCTCGAATGTAATACATAACAGCCCCAGCAATGACAACGAGGTGGAGCACGCCCAAACTGGCAGTCCACGCGATGGCCTGTTCTTGGGCGGGAGTGAGCAGTACAGGAGGCGGCTCATGACTGCGTGCACGAATGGCGATCAGTTCAGGGGTTTCGCTCAACCAGGCGAAGGCGTTCATGATGAAGTTGGCATGTCCGACGATGCGAATCCTTCCATTGGAGGTAAACTCGCGATTGCCAAGCACCACCAGCCGAGCATCGCGGGTTTGGTCCGTATCGCCCACGGGGATATCGGTTTTCGCGGTTACTGCAACTCCCAGCGGAAAGGAGCGTAACTCTTCTGCAGGATCATGACTGATCTGGCCCGTATCAAGAAGCCGCTGAATATTGTGTTCGGCCATGCTATCCGGTGGACTGTAGATTATAGGTTCGCCCACCACGCCGCTTGGCGGTGAATCCTTCAGGTCAACGCTTCGCGCCCCGGTGAACACCATGCTGCTATCGAAGGCCCGCGTGATCGGATGCTCGGTGTTGAACGACCCCCGTCGGTCACCTGACAGCATGAGCTGTCCGAAGTTCGGTACAAGCAGCACTTCGGCCTGGGTCTGTTGCGTAAGGATGATGTTGTTACCCACATCGATGCCGAAGTCATCGCGAAGCCATGGGCGCAGTTGCTCGGTCGAGGGTTGTCCCGGTGTTTCCTGAACAGTCCAAAGATCGAATAGGACCATCATACGGCCGCCTCGCTCCATGTAGGCGCGCAGGGCGTCCAATTCCCGCGGGTGCAGATCGCGGTTTTGGCCATTGATGACCAAAATATCGCAATCGGTTGGTACCTCTGCCTCGGCAGCCATCAAGCTGAGTTGCTCTACTTGATAGGATTCTGCTTCGAGATGCTCTCGCATCATGGAGGCGCCCTGGTCGGGATCGGTGTTCATGATATCGGCCTGACCGTGTCCCGTCAGAAAATAAACCTTGGGTTCCGCGCTGCGTACGACGTTTATGACGGCGTTTGTGAAATCCCGTTCCTCGAGTCGAGCCGATTCGCCCGATAGGGGGATGACCCGTTGCCGCGCCCCGGAACGAACGACCACGGTACCTTGCAGCGAAACGCGTGGGACATTGAGGCGTTGCAGGATCATACTGTCCCGCTCCGGATCGGCGAATTCGATTTGTAGATGATCGGTATACCGTTGACAACGTTCCAGGAACCGGCGCGTTTTGTCTTGGGTAATCGCGGCCAGGCTGTCTCCCGCAGTGATAAACAGCCCGTAGACCTCGACATCACGGTCCAAGTTCTCGAGAACTTGGATGGTCTGCTGCGACAGTTGCTGCCGTCCTTCCTGGGTTAGGTCCCACGAAGCCCGAGGATGCCTGGCGGCCGCAAATATGGTAATGCAAATGGCCAGAAACAATACCACCGCCACGATCGAGTTAAGTCCCTGCAACGACTTACCGGTGTATGACCCGGAAGCCATGCGGGCCATGGCCGCAACGAGCCAAACTGCTCCCAAGACCAATCCCACGCCCAATGGAACCAGCACCCAGACCAAAAAGACAGTCTGGCGTAACAGCATGATATTGATGGCCAAGGCCAGGCATATGAGCGAGGCCGCTCCGATGATGGTGGTAATGGGCAAACGTTTCATGAAATCGCCCTCCATTTTCGCGATTCAAGTACCCGAAAGGTCGCGAAAATAAAAAATGCCGCGAACAGAACGTAATACGCAATGTCCTCGGGTTGAACAATGCCTTGCGCCATGTCACGGGCATGAGCATCTATAGATAACTCAACGAGAATGGTTCGGAAGATGGTGTAGATAAACCCGATCGCATCTCGAATGCCTTCTCCCCAGTTCGCGGGCGCCGGGTTATCCGGGCTCAGATCCCGGGCGAGGGCGCTGATCACATACATGATGAATACCAGGCCAAAGGTCAGCACGCCCGACGTGACCTGATTGCTGGTTAACGCAGATATCATGAGCCCCAGACTGATCAAGGCGGCGCCCATCAGGAAAACGGTCAGCATGCCGAACAACAAGACCGCCGGTTCTACTGTGGCAAAAACGGCCACGATGGCCATATAAACCCCGACCACCAACATCATGATCAACGCCATACCCAGCGCGGCAAGATATTTTCCGAAAATAATATCCCGGTCTCGCAGGGGATAGGTCAGCATGAGTTCCATTGTGCCGCGGTTTTTTTCCTCGGCCAACAGGCGCATGGTGATCAACGGAGCCAAAAAAATCAGGATCTGTCCGCAGAACACCAAAAAGGGACTCAACATGGTCTCTTCAAGACTGGGAATGCTCGAGTAATCAAAGGCGGCCGGCGATTGGCTGATTCGGGCATAGTAGAGGAAACTGGCCAAGAACCCGAGGCCGGTGATAAGCGAATAAACGCCAATGATCACATATCCAATCGGGGTGACGAAATAACTGGAAAACTCGCGTTTGCAAACTGCCCACATACCGCTCATACGGAGTCCTCTTCACCCGCATCTGCTACCACTTGGCTTTCCTCCTGTGAGACCACTTCTACAAACACATCCTCCAGGGTCCGACGCCGCTCATGCAGCCCCGCCACGGGAATCCCTGCCTGCACAAGGGCCTGGATAATCATCTCGCGTGGATCTTTGGCGGCATCAGTTCGAATTACGTATCGGTCTTGCTCACCGTTGACGGATACGTCCTGTACGCCATCGATCCCCGCCAGTAACTCACGAATGCGGGCGGTGGCGCCCATGGCTTCGAGTTCGAGGAGCCGCACTTCCCCTTCGCCCCCCAAGCGTTCCATAGTGTCTTCGACGACCAGCCGACCATGATGAATGATCATTACCCGCTGGCATATCATGGCTACTTCCGGGAGAATGTGCGAGCTTAACATGATCGTATGCTCTTCGGCCAGGCCCTTAATCATGTTGCGGATATCGATGATCTGGCGGGGGTCGAGTCCGACGGTGGGCTCGTCCAGGATGAGAACCGGCGGGCTACCGATCAGGGCCTGGGCGAGCCCAAGGCGTTGCCGAAATCCTTTTGACAGGTTTTTGACGAGGCGTTGCTTGACCTCGATAAGTCCGCATCGTTCGACAACCCGGTCTATCTCGCCGGGTATATTCCGCCGTTCCACGCCTTTTACTTCGGCCACAAAACGAAGGAACGCACTGACCAGCATTTCAGGATAAAGTGGGACGTTTTCGGGCAAATAGCCAACCCTGCGCTTTACTTCAATAGGGTCTTTGGATACGTCAAACCCGGCTATTTTCGCGACTCCCGAAGTTGCCGGCATATACCCGGTAAGGATTCGCATGGTGGTGGTCTTGCCCGCCCCGTTTGGTCCCAAAAAACCGACTATTTCGCCTTGGTCCACGTGGAACGATACGCCTTGAATGGCAGGGATTGGGCCATAGTACTTCGTCAATCCCTCAGCGGAGATCATGAATGGGGGCGCTCCTGTGTTGCTTGTTCGAACTTGTTGGCGGCCAGCCCCTTACGCCTGCCGACCTTATGGCCATCAACGCGCCGGATCATGGATATGGTTGACAAGAAAATACGAATAACGCGCGCATGTGTCAATAGAATTTTGTCACAACGGTAAAATGTTGCCAAATTCTTGGCAGATTCTGTCACTTACCTGAAACTCGGTTAGTATATCACAGCTCCGGATTTCGTCTAAAATATCCGTAACCTGTTTCGATACAACAAGTTATCCGATCGATACCCGTCCCTGATGGCATTTGGCATGGCGTATGCTTACATTTTAAACGTCAAAGGTTCTGCCAAGTTTTACAAGGAGGTATCGATATGGTTGTTCAATGTTGCGTGTGTAAGAAAATCCGCGAGAACGATTCCTGGGTCGAGGCTACCTTTTATTTCGATCCGGAAGAAGCCAGCCACGGCTATTGCCCTGCGTGCTCGGCTCAGGCATTGGCCGAAATCGCCGAGTGGCTCGAAAAAGAACGGCAACAACAGGTCTGCCAAGCGGCCTGAATCCATAACGTCTAATACCTACATAAAACGAACTCATTGTTTTCGTTGACATAATCCACAAAGTCCGTCCCGGGTTTCCCGGGACGGACTTGTTTGATTCTAGGGGATGGAGCTGGTCCTTTGGCCGATGTATTGAAGCCGGTGATTTCCGGCTTAGTACATCTCGTTGCCCATACCGGCGCCGGCAGAGGCCTTTTCCGGTTCGGGCATATCGGCAATCAGCACCTCGGTGGTCAAGAGCAATGCGGCCACGCTCGCCGCGTTTTGCAGTGCGCTACGGGCGACTTTGGTTGGGTCGATGACGCCGGCCTTCATCAGGTCTTCGTATTCGCCAGTTTCCGCATTGAATCCGATGGAGCCCTTCTTGGCCTTCACTTGTTGGACTACTGTGGCGCCTTCGAATCCAGCGTTGGCAGCGAGTTGCCGCAGCGGTTCTTCGATCGCCCGGGCAACGATCTTGACGCCCACGGCCTCGTCGCCTTCCGCGGCAGTGGCCAGCACATCTTCCTGACAACGGACAAGCGCTGTTCCGCCGCCGGCCACGATGCCTTCTTCCACGGCCGCACGGGTGGCGTGCAAGGCGTCTTCGACGCGGGCCTTCTTCTCTTTCATCTCGATTTCGGTGGCCGCGCCAACATTGATGACCGCCACGCCGCCTGCCAACTTTGCCAAACGTTCTTGCAGTTTCTCGCGATCGTAGTCTGATGTGGTTTCCTCAATCTGGCGACGGATAAGGTTGATGCGGCCCATAATGTCATCGCTGGACCCCGCGCCCTCAACGATGGTGCAGTTGTCCTTGTCCACTACGACGCGTTTGGCCCGGCCCAGGTCTGCCAGGGTCAGCTTCTCGAGGCTCATGCCGAGGTCTTCGGTGATGGCTTTACCACCGGTCAACACAGCGATGTCTTCGAGCATGGCTTTGCGGCGATCGCCGAAACCAGGAGCCTTCACGGCGCATGCCTGGAAGGTACCGCGGATTTTGTTGACCACAAGCGTGGCAAGGGCTTCGCCTTCGATGTCCTCAGCCACGATCAAAAGCGGCTTGCCGCTCTTGGCGATCTGCTCGAGTAAGGGCAACAGGTCTTTCAACGACGAGATCTTCTTCTCGTGGATGAGAATGTATGCATCCTCGAGAACGACTTCCATCGAGTCGGAATCGGTCACAAAATAGGGCGACAGATAGCCCTTGTCGAACTGCATGCCTTCGACGACTTCGAGGGTGGTTTCGATGCCCTTGGCTTCTTCGACGGTAATGGTGCCGTCGTTTCCGACTTTTTCCATCGCTTGGGCGATGATCTCGCCGATTTCGTAATCGCTATTGGCGGAAATGGCGGCGACGTTCTTGATCACTTCGCGATCGTTCTTGACCTGCTTGCTGATCTTCGCCAGCGAGTCGACCACCGTGTCAACCGCCTTATCGATGCCACGCTTGAGCGCCATTGGATTTGCTCCGGCGGTCACGTTTCGCAGACCTTCCCTGAAAATCGACTCGGCCAGCACGGTTGCCGTTGTTGTACCATCACCGGCTACGTCCGAGGTCTTGGACGCCACCTCTTTAACCATCTGGGCGCCCATGTTCTCGAATTTTTCTTCGAGTTCGATTTCCTTGGCAACCGTCACACCGTCTTTGGTCACGGTCGGGGCGCCCCATTTTTTATCCAGCACCACATTGCGTCCCTTTGGACCCAATGTGGCCTTAACGGCCCGGCTCAATTTAGTTACGCCGGCAAGAATGCCTCTCCGAGCATCTTCACCGAATTCTAGTTGTTTCGCACTCATGCTACTTTATCCTCCGTTATACGTCTTCAAGACGAGGTTGAGCGTATGGTTGATCCTACTCGATAACCGCCAGCACATCGTCTTCGCGCATGATGATATGCTCTTCACCGTCGATCTTGACTTCCGTGCCTGCATACTTGCCCATCAGAATCCGATCGCCCTTCTTGACTTCCATGGCGATACGATTTCCACTTTCATCCAGCCGGCCCGGACCGACTTCCACAACACGTCCTTCCTGGGGTTTTTCTTTGGCCGTATCGGGGATGATAATCCCGCCCCGAACGGTTTCGCTCGGCTCTTCACGTTTCACCAGGATCCTGTCCGCAAGTGGTTTCACATTCATGTTGTACCTCCTAAAATCGTGTTTTCCAAATGGGTTACGCCATGTACGCAACGCGATGCTCATGAAAACAGCATCTCGTCGCCAGATTGGCAAGAACAGTCTACGACACCCTGCGTCGTATGTCCTAATAAGAGCAAACCATATGCCAATTGAGGCAAGTCCTGGTTAAGTTATTATTTTCCAGTGGGTTATATCAATATTTACTGAGGTAAGACTGGCGTCTGGGCGAGTGATTTTGCCCATATGGCAGGAAAACAGGATGGGAGAGTTCAATATAAGGCAATGTTACTGCCAAAATGGCATAATGTTAGCAACTAACTCCAGCGAGTGCTAAAATGACAAAACAAAAATGCCGACCGAAGCAATGTGTTCCAAACCTTCGGTCGGCATGGGTAACTATGGGCGAAATGGGCCTATTTGAGTTCCCGGCCTGTGACTGCTTCGTACTCTTCCATCGACTCGAGCTTGTGGTCCCGTTCATCCAATGAGATCCGGCGGAACAAATCGGCCATCGATTTCTGCCTAGGGTAGTACTTGAAGTATTCTGTTTCAACCGGTTCGTCATCCCATTCCGGATGAGATGCGGCCAAGCGCATGTATTCATATTCCGCATGGGATTCAAACCGGGCGTTGAGGGCGAAAGACCAGTCGGGCTTAAACTTGTACATCCACTTGGTCATGTAGTAATAGCCGAAGGCGAAAAAGCGGGGCAGGAGAACCTTATGGA
>PWNM01000526.1 GCA_003557825.1 Candidatus Hydrogenedentota bacterium
GAGTAGGGCGAATTGAACACCCGTAGTCGACCGATTTGGGGCTGCGAGCGACGGACTGAAGCTTTACCAAGCTTTCGCTCGCAGCCCCATTTATTGTCCGCGAAAGTTGCGGCTCAGATACTCGCCGGAAACAAGGCAAACCCATACTTTACCTTTCCCTTACCGGCTTAAGGCGGATTGTCTTACAACGTCACACCCTTTCAATAACAAGCCAACTCACCCCGAACTTACTTATTAACATGTCGGAAAAGCTCCTTGACATCTTATTCGGAACGGGTTATAATCCTGATGCAAAAAGAGTATATCCCGCTTACTGCGATTTTTAATTTCATTTCAAACGGATGGAATATGGCATGGCCCGAAAAGCAGCAGTATACGAACCCGTTAAAATGCATCTGAAACGATGCATTGAGGACGGAGTGTTCGAGGCAGGCGATATGCTTCCATCCGAGTCGGCTCTAATGGATCGGTTTGGATTGAGTCGCCATCAAGTGCGTCACGCGCTGCGCGAGCTCGAGATCGAGGGTTATCTCGAACGGTCCCAAGGGCGAGGCTCCTTTGTGACCCCTCAGCATGCCCGCCCCGACAATGCCGTCCGCCTTTATGGCCGCCGAACCGTGGCCATCGCTTTCCCCCATTACAAATCGCTGTATGTCCGTCAACTTATCGAGGGATTCATACAGCGGGTGCTCGATGCCGGCTATCAAGTCGTGATTCAAAACATGCGATACGAAGACGACTCCGAGTATGAATACCTGCGGCAGGCCCCCGAAAGCGGCATCGCCGGATTGGCGGCATGGATTGGCCGTCCGCAACCTCGAACAACTGAGCTGCTTGATGCCATGAAAGCGAACGGGTTCCCGGTCGTGCTGATGGACCGATATATCCCCAACGTTCCCTTGGACTATGCGGGGTCGGACAACGTGGAACTGGGCTATCGACTCACCCGGGCGCTTATTGACCGGGGACACCAGCACATCGGATTTGTCAATATTGTGGATGTCCCTCTTACAAGCGTCGCCGAACGCTTTGAAGGGTACCGCAAAGCCCTCGCCGAGGCGGACCTGCCCGTCTGTGAAACTCTCGAGACGTACCTCACGCCAGATCAGGATTCCGGGACCATGGTCGTCATGCAGACCATGGCGCAAAAGGAACGGCCGACGGCATTTTTCGCCGTAAACGATCTGGTTGCCCTTGATCTGGCCGCCGTGCTGTCCCGCCTGGGGTATGACGTCGGAACGGACATAGCAATTGCTTCGGTTGATGACGACCATGTGACTGAAGACAAAGGCTTACCCATGCTCCGGGTGGCCCAGCAAGGACGGGTCATCGGCCAAACGGCGGGCGACCTCTTGGCAAGTCGTATCGCCGATCCCGCGCTTTCCCCCCGGTCCATGCTGATCGAAGCCGGACCGGTTATTGACGAATCGGAGGTTACAACCGCTTCAGAACAGCAGGAAGGAGGTGTTCCGGCATCTATACCCCATCCATAAACCAGGGCCATAGGTCTGTGTGCGCAGATCGGTCCGTGGGATGAACAGCGTTTCACCCCAAAAATGGTATGGTCTACATTCGGTATGTAATCGCATACCGTAAGGAGTATCGTGATGAATAAGAAGAAAGGGTTTACGCTAATCGAACTGCTGGTGGTGATCGCCATCATCGCCATTCTTGCGGCCATTCTACTTCCCGCTTTGGCTAGAGCCCGGGAGGCGGCGCGGCGCGCGTCATGTCAGAACAACCTCAAGCAGTGGGGGTTGATATTCAAGATGCATTCCGGCGAAAACAATGGTGATTTCCCGGGGCCAAGACGGTATCTGCCTTGGGGACAAAACTTTAACTTGGCGATGGATCCCGATATTTACCCCGATTACTGGAACGATGTGAACATCAAGTTCTGCCCTTCGGATAACCGTGTCGTTACCGGTGAACGAGGGCAAATGTGGACGCCCACCATACCGGTGGAAGACGCCCTTGAGGACGCTATCCGCCGAAGCCAGGAGGATGCGCCCGGAGCGGAAAATGCGCAGAATTGCATCAAGGTCCTGTTATCCGCACCCAATTCTTACGCGTATTTACCGTATATGATCAACAGCAACAAACAGCTTCGCTGGGCAGGCGAGATGATGTTCGCTTACACAGCCGGAGTGGTTGAGAACATCCAAACGGGTAATGAGCTTTGGGGTGTGAGCGGCTACACCGGTCAAGTTGATTGGTTTGGAGCCAGCAACATGAACGGTGCCTGTGCCGATTGGAAGGGCGTTCCTGGCAACCCAGACGAGGTTATGGGCATGTTTCGCTTGACATCGAACGCCTATCCGCCGAGCTCCCTGTCCGCATCCCATGTGGACATTCGATATGGCGGAGCTTACAGCAACGATCGGGACGATGATGGTTCGGAATTGCCAAGCAGCTATCCCCGCATCCGCGAGGGCATGGAACGTTTCCTGATCACCGATATCAACAATCCGGCAGCAGGCGCTCGCGCGCAGAGCAGCATCGTCGTAAAGTTCGATGCCTGGAGTGCCATGGGGGCCCTAGAGGAGTTTTACGGTGAAAGTGGAACGGTTTTGTTCAACCACATTCCGGGCGGAGCAAACGTACTCTATATGGACGGACATGTGGAGTTCATTCGCTTCCGTGAACGGTTCCCCGTAGGTCATCCCGATCCGAATGTAAATTGGTCGGTAAGCTGGGCCATGTCGGATTATGCCGGCCAAGGCTAAAACCCTCACCACTTTGACGAAAGCATAACATTGCCCCGGCCCCCATTCGGGCCGGGGCATGAAATTCACCCGAACAGAAGACACCCCTGTCTTTTGGGGGCCACAGACAAGGAAGTATCCTTACAACTGTTCTGGAAACCAACCGCGAGGGAGACCGTTGAATGAACTCGAGACTTTTTTGGACTGGATGTGCGATGCTGACGGCAGGCATATGGAGTATGGCCACAGCAGCAAGCCCTGGCGCACCGAACAGCCACAACGAAAACGAGAACATGCGCAACGCCGAATATTGGGTCAAGTTTCCCCATCCCGCCCGTGTCTTTGTCACTGAGGACGCCAACGCCTTTCCCCCGCTATTTGAAGGGGACCAGCAAGGAATGTTCGGCTCCCTGAGTTTTACCTTGCAGTCCCTGGCGGGACTCGCCGCCCGTACTGTCACCAACGGAACCGACGACGCCATGGTCTGGGTGGATATGGTCGGCAATCATAGCATGCAGTGGTGGCTTGCCGATGTGCTGAAACATACCGGCGCGGAACGGATAGACGCGCCGGATCCTGAAGCGTTAATCCGACAGTTCATCGATGCGGGCCATGTAGACGGGTATATTACCTATGCCGCGGATCAGAGTGACCGGCGGGCCTATACGGATGTTGAAGAGGAGATGCCCGGGTATACGGCATCGGTCAATGTGGCGACGAGCATCGCGCCCTTCTACAACGCCCTGATCATCGACAAACGGGCGGAGGCCTTTCTCCAAGACCTAGGCCTTGAACGGCTCATGGATGTAAGCGACCAGGACGAGCGATGGGCTTTCGAAAGCTACCGCGACCGCTTCTCGGATCGGTTGGTCCATATCATTGACCCCAAGGTGCCTCACATGCGGGATTATGCCATGGCTACCGAATCGGTCGTTGTGTACGGCGTCACCGATCTCACCGACGAGGTGTACCACTGGCTGCCGCCCAATCGCCCTGTGGTCGGATGGAATGATCGTGATGAATACGTCCAAACCTCGCAGATGAGTCGGGCAGCCACGTTCAGCACGGCGACCAACTGGTTGATTAACGTCCCGATTCTGAGTGCAGTCCGCGCTGATGAAGACATACCGGCCGATCAGTTGCGCCTCGATCGGGATCAACCGCTGGATCCTCTGGCGCTGGACTGGCCCGAAGGTACGCATTACACGGCCTATGTGATGAGCGACGGCGATAACGTGCAGTGGCTCGTGGGTAACTTCGCCGCCCACCAATACTATTGGCAAAGCCCGGTGCGGGGTGATTTCCCCTTCGGCTGGACCATTCCAACATGGAGCTTGTACCAGATAGCCCCATCCGTCTTGCATCATGTGGCCCGCACCATGACCCCGGTTGAAAACGTGTTTAGCCATGGCGCGGGGTATTACTATCCCGATGAATACGCCCGGGATGTGCCCAACCGGGCCGAGGTGCTCGATGCCCGGGCACATCAAGTAGGCGAGGCGTTCAAACGGACGGGCATGCGCGTGTTGAACTTAATCCTGTATGACTGGGACTGTGACGAGGCCATTGAGGCGTACGAGGCGTATGCCCACCATTTACCCGGACTGACCGGGATTCTGGCGGTTCAGTATGCGCCGTACAACGCGGGTCTGGGCGACATCATCTGGGTTGAGAACGCCGATGGCGCGCCCATCCCCGTGGTGTCGGCCCGGTATGCCATCTGGGCGGGTCTGAGCCACCTCGACAAAAAAGGACCGCCGGCGCTGGTGGCGCAGTACATCAACGAACAGCCCTCCGAACCGCATGCATTGGGTATGGGCAACTTCGATTGCACCGTCGTGCATGCCTGGTCGCGATTTGTACCGGCCGATACTTCGGATGATATGCTGGCGGAGGAAAAGGTGGATTTGGATGACCCGGCATCGGTCCGGGCCAGCCGGGTTGGACTTGAACCGGTAGCGTGGTCCGTTAATCGTCTTGATGACCACGTCAAGGTCATCCGGCCCGATGAGCTCATGTGGCGGATTCGTCTGGCCCAGCGCCCCCGGGAAACCCTGGATAGCCTGGCTCGGGATCTTTATGGCGATCCAGAAACCGCATCGTTCCAACGGGAGTTACTAAATGCCTACCGCGCATGGTTGGCCGAAGCGAACTTTGGCGAAGACGGCATCGCTCAAAAAGCGCTCGACGAACTGCGCCGCATCCGATTCGCCATGACGACTGAGCCTATCGACCCGGAATAGCGCATTACCATGCAGTTGCCCAGGAACAAAATAGGGACAGCAGCGTCGAGAAGCCTCTTGACGCTGCTTGTTCTTTTTGGCGCATCGATTGGAATGGGGGCAGATGGGGCCCAGGAAGAGCCGGTCACAATTGACGTGTGGGGCCTGGTGGAGGCCCGCCTTCATCATGGGACTTTCGAGGCCATTCGCGAGTTTGAGCGGCGTCACGAAGGTCGCATCCGGGTCAACGTGGGCACGCCCGTCAGCTCGACGAGGCCGCCATGATTGACGGGGCATCGAGTTTCACCACCTATCGGCGCATTCTACTCCCGCAATTACGACCGGCCATTATCGCCATCGTTTTATTTCAGACCGTGGCCGCCTGGAATGAGTTCATGGGGCCGTTAATCTACATCCATGAAAAGGCCAAAATGCCTCTTTCACTCGGCCTCCAGACCTTTGTCATGAACCACGGCAGCGAGTGGCCTCTGCTGTTTGCCGCATCGAGCATGATGACCTTGCCAATAATCGTTTTGTTTTTCTTTGCCCAACGTTTTTTGTCGAGAGCATTACCTTGAGCGGCATTAAAGGATAATGGACCGAGCCAATGCACTGGATTTGGGGTCGCGGCTTGGGAGCAATGGACATCGGCCATCACAATATGCACAATTGGCCCCTTAATGTTCGCTTGGGGCCTATGAAACCGGGCGTTTTTACACGCCAAACCTAATACAGGGGAGACTCATGAGCAAAATGGACGTGCGTTTGCACAAACTCAACATGTACCGCAACGGGAGTTATTGGAAAGGCTTGGGCCGTCTTGATGACGACGAACGCCGAATCAACGGATTTGTCTGCCCCGAGTACTGGGCCAATCGAATCTACGCTCAGTTGAAGTATGGTACGCAGTTGTCGGCAATCCGGGACGGCAAATATGACGATGTGTTGGTAGCTGCGGCGGATTCGGTCATAGACAAAATGACATCCGAGGGAAGCATTTCCATGGCGGCAGCGCAAGAGGCAGAGACCATGCTCGCCCCGCTGAGCGAGGACGCAAAAACCTTTACCCTCATCTGTGTTGCCCACGCCCATATCGACATGAACTGGATGTGGCGCTTCGACGAAACCGTGGCCATCACGTTGGACTCCTTCGCCACCATGCTGGATTTGCTGGACGAGTATCCCGAATTTACCTTCAGTCAAAGTCAGGCGTCGGTATACAAGATCGTCGAGGATTACGGCCCTCCCGGCATGCTCGAAGCCATTGCCAAGCGGGCGCAGGAAGGGCGGTGGGAGCCCACTTGCGCGACCTGGGTCGAGGCGGACAAGAACACCCCCAACGGCGAATCCATGGCGCGGCACCTGCTCTATACACGACGCTATATTGCCAAGCTCCTGGGCATCAACGGCGAAAAGCTGCAATTGGACTACGAACCGGACACCTTCGGACATAGCGCTAATGTGCCCGAGATCCTGAACAAGGCAGGCGTCAAATATTATTACCACTGCCGCGGCTCCCACGATCCCCAGTTGGTCTGGTGGAAGGCCCCCTCGGGCGCGAAGGTGCTTTCGTTTCGCGATGCCATGGGGTACAACGCGGTTGTCGACGAGACCCTGGCCTGCCAGATGCTGGAGGCATGCAAGGAACTGGGTATCGATACCATGCTCCGCGTATACGGCGTGGGCGATCACGGAGGCGGGCCATCGCGCCGAGACATCGAGCGTATCAAAGACATGCAAAGCTGGCCTGTCTATCCGTCCATCCGTTTCGGAACCTATGCTGAGTTTTTCAACACCATCGAAGAGAAGTTCGGCGACATCCTGCCGGTTCGCGATTCGGAGATGAATTTCGTCTTCACGGGATGCTATAGCAGCCAAGCGCGAATCAAAATGGCCAATCGCATCGGCGAGGCCACGCTGAATGAAGCAGAAACCTTCTCATCCATCGCCTCGCTGGAAGCCGGCGCGCCCTATCCTGCCGCCAGGTACGAAGAGGCCTGGATCAAGATTCTATTCAGCCAATTCCACGACATCCTCACCGGATCGGGTGTGATGGATACGCGGGAGTACGCCCTGGGCCAGTTTCAGGAGACCATGGCCGCGGCCAACACGGGCAAGCTTACCGCGATTCGGGCCCTGGCCGCCAAAATCGATACGTTCAAGTACATCACGGACGAGCCCAAACAGGCATTCCGCACTGAAGGGGCAGGCGTCGGCAAAGGGGTGGCGGACTTCAGGATCTCCCAGGTTGACCGGGGATGCGGCAGTACGCGGGTATATCACTTCTTCAACGCTGCGCCCTTTGCCCGGAGCGAGACGGTCGAGCTGACGGTATGGGATTGGTCCACGCCGGAGCTGAAAATGATGGCGTTCCACGATGAGCACGGAAATCCCGCTGAGTTTATGTTGCTCAATAGCACCACGGAATGGTACTGGTTCCACGATTTTGTCAAAGTATTGCTTAAGGTTGATGTGCCTGCCATGGGGTATGCCACCTACACGCTCACCCGAAGCGACGACGCCCTGCTACCTCCCCATCCCGACAGCCTGGGTGAAGACCAACGGGTCGAACTGCCCCACGAATATGTACTCGAAAACGACTATCTTCGGGCCGAGTTCGACGTTCACAGCGGAGTACTCACCTCGTTGGTGGATAAACAGACCGGCAAGGAGTTCGTAGATCGGAACCAAGGCAGCGGCATCTTTCGGTTGGTCGAAGAGGATACCGATCGGGGTATGACTTCGTGGCGCGTGGGACGTCACATGAATGTGAACCCGCTGACGTCGAACGTTCACCTTAAGGAGATCAAGTATCAGGGCGATGCCTTGCGTCAGTCCGTTAGTTTGGAGACCTCCTTTGGCCGAAGTGGCCTCAGGGCCGTCGTGAGTCTCGACTACGACAGCCCCACATTGAAATACAGCGTGGAATGCGACTGGCATGAAATCGGCAAACCCGGCGACCGGATTCCCCAACTCAACTTCTTCGTGCCTGTGGCCTATGACTGTGGCGTCTACAAATATGACATACCATCGGGCGCGCAAGATCGTGAACCCTGCGATATGGACCTGCCGGGCAACAGCTTCATTGTGGGCATGCCCATCCAGGGCAACCGGGGCATCATGGTATCGGCCGATACGAAATACGGCTTCCGGGGCGTGGACAACTCGATGGCCGTGGACCTGATTCGCGGCTCCTACGAACCCGATCCCTATCCGGAATACGGCAAGCATGTCATCAACCTGGCCATCGCCGTGGTGGATGTCGCGTCGCCCCGAGCCCTCATCGAAAAGGCCTACGCTCTATGGCATCCCATCAACGCCGTGGCCGCGCCGGCACATAAGGGAACCCTTCCGCTTAGCGGCAGTTTTCTTGAAATGGGCGAAGGCAACGGGGCGATGCAGGCCATCAAGATGCCGGAAGACGGCGGCGATGCCATGATCATCCGTCTCTATGAAACCGACGGTAAAGACGGCTCCGTCAGCCTAAAGCTTTGGAGGGCGCCGAAGGCGGTCCAATTGGTCGATCTGCACGAAACGCCGATCCCGGGTAAGGCGCAGATCGACGGCAACCAGGTCGTTGTGACCATGTCCGCCCACGAGGTGGTCACCCTGCGTTTGGATTTCTAGCCGGAGGGCTTCGGGAACCCCCAACACTACCGTTGCAGGTACAGGTCAACACTCAAGCGTGGCCTGTGCCTGCAACGGCTCTCTTCTACGGCCCGCCCTCATTATCACTCCTCGGCTACGGCTAGGTTGACCCATGACATCCTCGAAGGTCCATCTGACAAACCTTCCTGTCATTTCCCATTTGAAGCGGGATTAGTGTATTATCGTGCTATGGTCGTGGAACGGTACACTTGGAGGCGAAGAATAAGATGGGGAAACGCAAATCAACGGTATCAAGCGACACATTGGACGCACTGCGGAGCGAACATCGGGCACGTGAAATATGTCGGATGAGGATGCGGGCGCCTCTCATACTGGTAACCTGCGTGATAGCCGCCGTAGGTATCCTGCCGGGCCTGATACTGGCCGGTATCTTTGGTCTGTACTGGACTTTGGTGCCTTTTGGCTTGTTTGCATTGGCGTCTTCGACGAAGTCCTACCTGGCGGCCCAGCTTCTGGCCGAATGGGACCGGGCCGTCGTACTCCGGATGGGGCGATTCAAAAAGGTAGCCGGCCCCGGTTTCTTTTTGATTGTCCCGATTATCGAGCATGTCTCGCGGGTCGTCGACACTCGGATTCGCACCACGTCCTTTTATGTGGAATCCATGTTGACAAAAGATACGGTTCCCATTTCCATCGAAGCGATTGCGTTCTGGCAGATCTGGGACACCAAAAAGGCTGTGCTCGAGGTTGAGGATTATTACCAAGCCATCACCATGGCGGTACAGACGGCGCACCGCGATGTAATCGGCGAGCACATGCTGTCCGAGGTGCTCGCCAAACGCGAGGAAATCGTGCAGCAGCTCAAAGACATACTCGAAGCCAAGGCCCAGGCCTGGGGTATTACGGTGAGCTCTATCGAGATCCGCGACATCACCATCCCGGCGGACCTGCAGAATGCCCTTTCGAAACAAGCGCAAGCCGAGCGCGAACGACACGCACGCACCATTTTAGGCGAGGCCGAGATGGAGATTGCCCAGAAATTTGCCCAAGCCGCACAAGCCTATCGCGACAATCCTGTGGCGCTACAACTCCGCGCCATGAACATCATCTATGAAGGTCTCCGATCGGGTACCTCCATGATGCTCGTTCCGTCACAGGTCCTCGACACGATGAACCTTGGCTCCCTGGCGTCCATGGGCATTGCGCAAAAGGGAAAAGCAGCAGACGATGGATAAAGAGTTTATGCGAATCGATAAGGAGTTCTATCGCAACCACCGGCGCCATCGTCGGGCTTATCCGAAGTAACCACCTTGTTTCAATTATGCTGAAACACGTCGTCGAGGTTACCTAAAAACTCTAGCCCTTATATAATATCCCTTTAGTATTTCCGCAGTATCTCCCGATTCACGCGCGTTGTCAGGTCATCAAGACTGCCTTCGAAAAGATAGAGTTTGCCTCGCCGATGGACGCGTTGGCCGGGTGGACAGTCGGGTAACACCGGGTCAGCATGGACACAGGGAATCTCGGCATTGCTGAGTATGCTTCGCGCCGAGGGCCACGCCATCGCAAAGACGTAGTTGCCATCTTCCGATGTGATCGCCACAGCGTCCAGTTCGCTCACATCGCTGCTTTCGCCCCAGATCGAGCCGGGCAGACGCAGTTCCGGACCTCCCTCAACCGGATAGTGGGTCAATGTTTCCCGACCTTCGCCGCGGTCGGTGTCGGCCATGGCGACCCATTCGCCCCCAGAGTAGATCCAGGTGCGTTCGAGGCCTCGATCTTCGAACATGGTCCCACTGAGAATCGGGCAGAATTGGGCCGCAACGGGAACGGTACGGTCCGTTTGATTCCCGAGCCAGAACTCGAGATCGACGTCGTATTCATTGGGCGAGAGCCGTCCGCCGATGGTTGCGTTCTCGACGCTCCACTCGAACCACAGTGTGCCTGCCTCATCATCCTGCCGCCATTCACCGGCCAGGCTAGTGGGATCGGTTGCTGCCTCGACGCCTTCAATCGCATGGTCGATGAATTCCAGCGTGTCCGTGTGCACCGTTTCAGGAAACCGCAGCCGGATGGGGGTGTCCATCCAGGGCGCCTGAATCAAGGCGACATTCTGTATGGGATCGACGGACCTGTCCTGTCCGGTGACGGTTATGCGGTCGGCCACCTCGACGGGGCGCCCCGCCGTGATGCGGAGACGCTGCGGCGTGTCATCGGAATGGACCAGGAAAACCGCGCCGAATGTGCCGCCGGGTTCCGAGAAGACCTCAACGCCGTCCAACGCTCCTTCACGAGCATGGGACAGGTGGCGCCATCCGGTGCTGTCCTGCTGGAAGAGCCGGGGCCAACGGTAATCGCTCAAACCGGTCACCAACACGGGAATCAGGTCACGGCCTCCCTGTACTATCAGTTCGGCTTCATCATCTTCAGCGCGCACCGTGGCTGGGAAGTCGGCCAGCTTCTCTCCTTTGACGACTTCCACTACACGGGGACGCGCACTGCCATAGGCCACGGTTTCTCGCTGCGGGATTCGGCTACCATCCACTTCCCCGTGGGGCAACCAGAAACCATCAAAGGCCAACACCTGACCGGCTTGCAGTTCCAGGGTGTCGGTATCGGGAACCAGATGCATCCGGAGGTCGCCGGAGGCTTCGCATTGCACCAAGGCGCCAGGCCCGAAATCGTCGATATGCCAATTTTCGAGAACGAAGGCATTCGAGCCCATGTTTTCGCCGAACACGTTGATATAGGCGTTCTCTCGCGGTATGGGCACGTTCAGGTCCGTCAGACTGTCGGCATCGAAGCTCAGCTCATAGGGACCCTCCATGCCCGAGGCCTGAAAATGGCTATAGCGCAGACGCTGTATGTTCGTACGTACCGTAGCCATGCGGAAATGCTTATGCGCCTCGGGAATGGTCAGCGGTTCCAGCACCTCGTATTCTATGCGCACGAAATTGCGGAGTTCGTCGACCTGGGGGAGTTCGAAGGTGCGCACGGTCGCTCGAATCTTGCCGTCGGACGACAGATACTCGAACCCGATGTCCATCCAGTTGTTGCCGGTACTATAGTAGGTCGTACCCCGGTATTCCATATACTGCCATGTGTCGCCATCGTGGTACGAAAGGAAGGTGTGTCCGGCGATATTATCGTGCTGCGGTTGGCCACCCCAGAACGTGTCCTGGCTCATGGCTCGGAAGTCGGCGATATCAACGCCGGATAGTCCGCCAAATTTGAAGGGGACATAGCAGGTGGTTTCGGTAACGCCGGTCGAACTGTGGAAATAGTCCATCCAGGCGCCCAGCGATGAAAACTGCTTCACCATCTTCCGCCCCCAGTTTTGATAGAGATGCTGGGCGGTAAGTTCCCGAGTTTCGCCGGGATCGAGGACCAACGGGAAATAGGTCTCGCTAAACGGGATGTCCAGCGGATTGTAGAAGGGCTCTTCCCGTTCGCCGGCGAAGTTCTTCGAGATCTGCACGACGATAGGCAACGGATGGCCGTCTTCATCAAGCAGTATGCCCCCCTCGACATGGCCTTTGTTTCCAGTCGAGGATTCATGCATCACATAGATCCGCCGCGGTTGATCATCGTTGGTCACGCGAAACCGGACTTGCTGGCGATAATTGGGATGGTGATAGAAATGCTCCTGAAAGGCTCCCGGACTATAGGAACCGACTACATAGCAGCCCCGCACCGGATCATATTCCAGGGGCCGATCGGCGTCCAGTGTCACCAAGTAGGCTTCCGGTAACGGCGTTTCTTCGCCGAAGATCGGGAAATGAAAGGATTGAATGACGCCCTCGGCGAAGGGTTCCGCTGAAAAGACCTCCTCGTGCATGCCGGCGATATGCACCTCCGCCGCATCAAAGCCGTCCGTGCCGTGCCAGATCATCGACGCAAGAATCTTTTCCGGATAGCAGTAGAGGGCCAAATCGCCTCGCAGTGGCGCGAGATTGCCCTCCCCATCGGAGACCTGAACATCCAACCAACGGACCTCGTGGTAATAGGGCCCCCGTCGGTAAAGGTTGATACGCGAGGGTTCTTCGGTGGTTTCCGTCGTGTATATATTGCCCTCGCCGTCCACCACACGGACCGACAGCCAAAGCTCGCCGGTGGCGGCATCGGTCAGATAATGCGGAGCCCGCAGCGCTCCCTCGAGGTGGTAGTGCTCTGCAACAATCTCAAAGGCCGTACGCGTCGCATCAACATAACGCACCTCCAGTTGCGGTCGCTCCGAAACGGGCTGTTGCGCAAACCCTGCGGACCACGGGGAATCCAGCGCGGCCTCGGCCATCAGCATGCTACACACCATATAGATGATCATCGAACGGTTCCTTTCCTCTGTCGCCGGACCAACCCGGGCCTCCCTGTACCAATATGGGCCACTATACTCCGCGCCAAACCTCCAATACCACTTCGGGCAGCGATCAATCTCGAGAGGGGGAATCAAAAACCCGGTCGGCGTATACTGACGGCACGAAAATCAGGTGATGGAAGTGATCCCTGTAGGGTGTAGGCCCACACTCTTGGGAGCGTCACACTAAATACAGGATGGGATATCTAATGAAGCTCACCCGTCGATCGTTTATGGAGATATGCGCCATGACCGGATTTCAATGCATGCAGCCCCTACGCGGTTTTGCCGAAAGAAACGCCTCGAACGGGACAATCAGAAAGTTTCACATATGCCTTAATCCGGATTCGTTGGAAGCCCACCCGGAGTTACTCGATATCGTTGCGGACGCCGGCATGCACCAAATATGGTTACCGGCTTTCTTCTATGGGTATTGGCCCTACCCGCATGAAGAACGGCACAGGTGGCATCAAGCCATCGAGGCGAAGGGCCTCGCCTCATCGGTCATCAATATCCCACTGGGGCATCCCGGCGATTCCCTGGGTGCGATGCATGGGAATGTTCCCCTGACGCCGCCGGAGCATTGGTCAATGGGACAGTACCCCGACGGCACGCATTATGCAGGCACCTCGCTGCATCCGCCGGCAACCGAGGAGAACGTGGCCGCCATGGAGCTTTTGGCCAAAGAACAGGTCACGTCCGTTTTTCTGGACGACGATTTTCGACTGGCCGTATCGCCGAGCCTCATCGGCGGTTGTTTCTGTGAGCAACACAGACAGCAATTCCTGGCATCTCGAGGCTACGAAGAGTCACGCTGGGATGAGTTGCTTGAAGCAGTGCATCACCGGAATCCGACCGCGGTTCTGCGCGAGTGGATCACTTTTACCTGCGACGAATTGACGGAGTCATTCAGCCGACAACAAGCGGCGGCGCCCGGGGTCGTCCTTGGCAACATGGTCATGTACCTGGGCTCCGAAAAGGCCGGGATCCGATTGCCAGACTATCGCAACACCTTGTTCCGCGTCGGCGAGTCCAAATTCAACGACGCGGCTTTCGCCCCCATAAAAGGCAAAACCGACGCGCTCTTCAGTTGCTTGTTCCATCGGCGCTTTGCGCAACCGGAGTTGGCCTTTAGCGAAACCACGGCGTATCCCGCCGACCAGCTGTCGGCCAGGAACTTGGCCGCCAAACTCGCCATCAGTACCTTGGCCGACGTACGGAATACCATGTTCATGAGTGGGCTGACCCCCTATCCTATTGACTATTGGGATACGATCGCACCGGCGATGTGGCACAATGCCGCCTTGCACGAAACCGTTGCCGGACATCGTCCACAGGGGCCGCTCAAGCATTACTGGGGTGACTATAGCCGTCTTGTCGGGACCGACAATCCATACAGCCTGTTCCTGGCCTTGGGTGTTCCATTCGAAGTATGCGACGTCCCAGCGGAGGATGGGTGGACGTTTCTCTCCGATGAAGACGCGCAAGGGCTAACCGAAGGGGCGTTTTGTCGAGCCGGTTCCACGTTCATTGCGCGCCACGAAGTGAATAATGCCGGGAATGAGTTGCGAGCCGTGCCCGAATCGATGGACGCCTTGTTTGAACTCAAGCATGAAATCGTAGAGCAGTTAGACGCCGGAATACCTTATATCGTGGAGGACCTTCCCATCATCTGTGCATGGTACCCCTCGGCGGATACGGTATTGCTGTGGAATCCAGCAGAGCACAGGGTGTCACTGACGCTCCGATGGGCTGGAAGGGATCGGGCCGTTGAAATTGATCCCCTGGCCTTGATCAGCATGCACTCACAGTAGGCACACATTTACGTTCCACAGGCACCGATGGCATAGACCGCCGGATTGTCACATTGGGCTTCGTCGAAAAGGCGATACTGCGCATCTGCTAGGAACTACGCATGGATGGCAATAGGCGGACGCGGTTATTCGAGTTGCCCAAGCCATTTAGCATCGTCATAATGAACGCGATCATGAAACCTCCCGGAGGACTCCAAATGGTACGCCGTCTGTCGGTGCTTCTTTTTATTGCGTTCATCTGCTTGAACTCCATTCAGGGGTCCGCGACGATTCGAATCAATGAGGTGATGGCATCCAATGGAACGACCCTGGCCGATGAGGACGGGGACTTTGGAGATTGGATCGAGCTATACAACATAGGCCACGAACCGGTGAACCTCCATGGTTGGGGACTATCCGACGATTACCAGCGGCCATTTCGATGGGTATTTCCGGAGGTCGCCCTCGAACCCGGGAGATTCCTGGTTGTTTTTGCCTCCAACAAAGACCGGCGTGATCCGGCGAACGAACTTCACACAAACTTTGCCATCAGTTCGAGCGGCGAGGACGTGGTACTCACACGCCCCAACGGGGATCGCGTCGACGAACTCCCCCCCCGCTTCTTTCCCCGGGACGTCTCCGTCGGACGCCAACCCGATGGCACTGGCGCATGGTACTTTTTCGATGAGCCGACGCCCGGCGCAACCAATGCCACCACCGCATTTGAGACTATCCTCGATCCCCCCACATTTTCCCATCAGTCCGGTTTTTACTCCGAGGCCTTCGAGCTTTCGCTTTACAGCAATCACGATGACGTGACCATCCACTATACCCTTGATGGGAGCACCCCTACGAAGGAGTCACCCAAGTATACGGGACCCATACCCATCGCAAGCCGGGAAGGAGA
>PWNM01000396.1 GCA_003557825.1 Candidatus Hydrogenedentota bacterium
AAGACATCAATGGAATAGGTTACTCAGGCATTGGTTACCGCACCTCGGGCGTGAAGGCGATCGCTCTGGGGGTTGAAAAAGGCGATCCCCAATTTGAACCGACCTACGAGAACGTGGTCAGTGGAGACTATCCGTTGAGCCGGATGCTGTATGTGTATGTGTCGAAAAACCCGATCCAACCCATGGACACCTTGACGAAGGAGTTTCTGAAGTTTGTGTTGTCCATGGAAGGTCAGGAAATCGTGGCGCGGGATGGCTTCCTGCCTTTGCCGGCGGCCGTTGCCGAATCAATCATCGAGAAGCTCGAGGGCTAAGCCCAGGATCTCCGCTGAATGAGGGGAGTCCCGCCCATGCCCCTGGGTTCATCCCGGGCGGGCCCCCTCGTTTTCATGTAGCAGTAATGGGGCAGGAAAGACGTATGAGCGCTGAATACCGAAAGAGAGTAAAACGATGGGATCGGATCGCCACGTGGGTGATAACGGGCGGCGGCATGGCGGTAATCGCCGCTGTGATACTCATCTTGCTGCTCATTGTGCGCGTGGCCGTGCCGCTGTTCGAATCACAGGAGGCTCGCAAGTTCTGGGGCTCGTCCAATCCATCTACGATTGAGCCGGATACGGTATTGGCCGTTGGGATGGACGACTACCTCGAAACAGGCGTGCTATTGGATCGTGCAGGACGATTCACTTTCGTTAATTTCGCCGATGATTCAACTATCGGTGAGATAGTGCTCGAGCCGCCCTACGAGAGTCCTTCGGAGATCCTGGCGGCTATTCCGCATCATGGACTTGGTTACAGTCTGCTTTGGGCCAATGGCGCAGCAAGCTTCGCCCGGGTTGTTTTTTCACGGGACCACCATGTCGATCGGCCTCCTACAACGGCCTTTCGAGTCGATACCCTTGCGGAGTTTGCGCCTCCCGAAGATGGACTAATCCCAATCCGGACGGTTACTCGGTATCATGATGGCCGCGCCACACGGGCCGACCTGCTACATGACAACCGCATTAGGGTTACCCAGGAAGTGGAAGAGACAGACCTATTTGGCAATGTCTCACGCGATTCTCATGTGAGCGTGCTGGATCCAGCGGTGGGCGGCGAAATTGCTGATATCTTTGTGGATACCGAAGGTCTGGCGCTCTTCGCTGGAACCAAAGACGGTTATCTGATGCGATGGGCCATGCGGCGGGTGGGTACCATTGAGCTTACCGATAGCTTGCTGGCCTTCGAGAATAACCGGGCCATTTCGACTCTGTCCATGGTTTTTGGCGATGTGTCGCTTGCCGTGGGCGATGAACAGGGGGGAATGACTGTTTGGTTCCCGGTGCGCCCCGATTATGATCCGCAACGGCGCGTACTATCGCACATACACACCTTAAAATCCCATCGCGGTCCCGTGACGGCCATTTCGCCATCGCAACGGACCAAATCGTTGCTGAGTCTTGGCGCCGACGGGGAGCTTCATATGGACCACATGACCAGCAACAAGCACTTGTTTGGCCTGCGGCCGGAGTCGCCGATCCGCAAGGCAGCCCTCTCCTCGCGGGCCAATGGCATTATTGGCCTGGATGATGCGGGTAGGCTTAATGTGTGGGCCATCGAAGGCGGATACCCCGAGGCTACATGGGGGACGCTTTTCGGCAAGGTTTGGTATGAAAATTATGACGAACCGGCATTTGTCTGGCAATCGACAGGGGCCACCAACGCTTTTGAACCAAAAACCAGCTTGGTGCCGCTCGTATTTGGTAGTTTTAAGGGCACCCTCTATGCCATGCTCTACGCAATTCCCCTGGCCCTATTCGGGGCAATCTATACAAGCCAGTTTACGACAGCCCGATTTCGTGGAGTGATCAAGCCTGCCGTCGAGGTCATGGCCGCGCTCCCCTCGGTGGTGATTGGTTTTCTGATCGCCCTGTGGCTGGCTCCGATTGTCGAAGTCCACATCATGCCCTTTGCGGTTAGTTTGGCTGTATTCCCAGCGTGCTTCCTAATTTTCATAGTCCTATGGCAACCATTTCGAAACCTGAAGCTGGCTCGTCATATTGAGCGGGGGTATGAATTTATCGCGTTCATACCTATCATGCTTTTGGCTGGAGTTGCGGCCTATTTCATCGGTCATTTCGTCGAAGACATGCTGTTTGCGGGCGACTTCCACCGATGGCTGTTTGAAGACGCAGGCCGTAACTACGACCAGCGAAACTGCATTATCATCGCCTTTGGGCTGGGCTTTGCGGTGATTCCCATTATCTTCTCGATTACCGAGGATTCGCTATCGAATGTACCACAACGGCTAACTGCTGCGTCGATGGCGCTCGGGGCAACCCGTTGGCAGACGGTGTGGCGGGTGGTGTTGCCCAGTGCAAGCCCTTGTATCTTTGCAGCGATTATGATTGGCTTTGGCCGGGCCGTCGGCGAGACGATGATCGTTCTCATGGCCACGGGCAATACGCCCCTCATGGAGTGGAGCATTTTTACCGGTATGCGGACGTTGTCGGCGAATATCGCCGTCGAAATACCCGAGGCGCCGGTGGGCGGTACGCTCTACCGGATTCTATTCCTGTCAGCAGTGCTTCTGTTTATCCTAACTTCGATTGTAAACACGGCCGCGGAATTGGTTCGACAATACCTGAGAAAGCGATATGCACAGTTCCAGTAGTAATAAGCTCAAGACGAAGGTAAAGCGTAGCATTTGGGCCGATGGCGATCCGTTTATCTGGGCGACGGGAGCCGCGTTAACCTTTACCCTCTGTATGACCGTCATCCTGATGCTCGTGGTGATGTACAACGGCCTCGGAGTGCTCTGGCCTCATCAGATCTCATTGTTTGAGATGGAAGACGGCAGTTTTGTCGCCGGCAAGATCATGCAGTGGAGCGAGATACCGGACGGAGGCGGAGAACGGGTGCAGCTCAAGGTCGGCAACCGCGATCTGTACAGCCTCGATTTCCGGTGGGTTCCCGAAAATGACATTGCAGAAATCACATTTCCTAATGATGCCATCGCTCTGGAACGCCGGGAGTTCGGGAACTTCTACGGTTTTCTTCAGGAGTTGTCCCTGAACGACATTACCGTACCGGCGGACACAGAACCGTGGGAGGCCTTTCTGTCGGCATGGAATGCCGCGGTCGAACGAACCCAACCAATCCAGGCCTTGTCGCAAGAGGTACAGCGGTTGAGTCGCGAGATGGAACGGAATCGGCTAAGCAGGGCCCGACTCGAACACCAAGGCGTCGAAGCCGATGCGCCCAAGATGGTGAATCTCATAGAGGAACAAAGCGAGCTGCGGGCCCAGTTCGATGAAACCCTGGCTGAGCAGAATCGAAAAACAGCGGCCCTGCGACAAGAGACCGCCATCTTTGCCGACGCCGGCGGCCGTACCCGTGAGATTGCTCTTGTCGATGTTGTTCGTCCTTATCGACCCAATACGATGAGCATCCCCGCGAAGGTTGGGTTCTATGCATCCAAGTTGTGGGAACTGCTCTCGGCCGAACCGCGCGAGTCAAACACCGAAGGCGGCCTGTTTCCTGCCATCTTTGGCACGGTCATGTTGATCTTTTTGATGAGCATCCTGTCTTTCCCTCTCGGCGTTTTGGCGGCCATCTACTTGCAGGAATATGCAAAGGAAGGTTCCATGGTAAAGGCGGTACACATCGCCGTAAACAACCTCGCCGGCATTCCGTCCATTGTGTACGGCATTTTCGGACTCGGGTTCTTCGTATACGGCGTGGGGGGGATTGTTGACAGCCTGTTCTTTGCTGAACGATTGCCCACGCCGACCTTTGGCACCGGAGGCATCCTATGGGCGAGTCTGACGCTTGGACTGCTAACGGTCCCCGTGGTGATCGTGGCCACCGAGGAGGCGCTGAGTTCGGTACCGAAAGGGATTCGTGAGGCGTCCTATGCCCTGGGCGCCACGCGGTTGCAGACCTTGCGCCGGACCGTACTCCCCATGGCCTCGCCGGGCATCATGACCGGGTTTATCCTCGCCATGGCGCGGGCGGCAGGCGAAGTGGCTCCTTTGATGATCACAGGCGTGGTCAAACTGGCCCCGTCCTTGCCCATTGATGGGCAGTTTCCTTTTATCCACCTGGACCGCAAGTTTATGCATCTTGGATTCCATATTTATGATGTGGGTTTTCAATCGCCCAATGTGGAAGCGGCGAAACCGATGGTATATGTGACGACGATGTTGTTGGTGTTGATCGTGCTTATCATGAGTAGTCTGGCCATCTACCTGCGGTCACGGATGAAGAAACGGTATCAGATGGGCTCGATGTAAGCCTCATTTTGCAAGGAGTATCATGACGCAATTGGTAACCTCAGTCATAGAAGATCCGATCGTCCGGACACGGAATCTGAATCTGTACTATAGCGGCGCCCAGGCATTGTTCAACATATCGATGGATTTCCCTCGCAACCAGGTAACGGCGTTAATCGGACCGTCGGGTTGCGGGAAATCGACCCTGTTGCGATGTCTGAATCGAATGAACGACCTTATCATTGGCGTCACCGTTGATGGAAGCATTTTGCTCGAGGACATCGAACTGGACGATCCCGATTTGGACGTAGTCGAGCTGCGACGGCAGGTGGGCATGGTCTTTCAAAAGAGCAACCCCTTTCCGAACACCATTTTCGAGAACGTGGTCTACGGTCTGCGCATCGCCGGAATGAACAACCGTGAGGAGCTCCGCGTGACCTGCGAACGGAGCCTCCAACAGGCGGGGTTATGGGACGAAGTGAAAGATCGGCTCCATGAATCGGCCCTGGGCCTCTCCGGCGGCCAACAGCAGCGGCTGTGCATTGCCCGGGCCATCGCCATCAACCCGCAGGTCGTGTTGATGGACGAACCGTGCTCGGCCCTGGACCCCAGATCGACAGCCCGCATCGAGGACCTTATCGCCGAACTGCGCGAGCAATATACCATCGTGATTGTGACGCATAACATGCAACAGGCTGCACGCGTATCCGATTACACCGGATTTTTGTATGAGGGCGTGCTGATTGAATTCGGGTTGACCAAGAAAATCTTTACCAAGCCCAACGAGAAACAGACTGAAGATTACATCACAGGCCGGTTTGGTTGAGCAATACTCAGAGAAGGAAGCTATCCATGTCGATACATTTGCAACGGGCCATCACCAGTTTGAAAAAACAGTTGCTCACGCTGGGCGCGCATGTCGAGGAGAATGTTCATCTGGCAGTGAAAGCCGTTGAAAACCGCGACACAGATACTGCCGAACAGGTCATCCAAAACGACGATATCATCGATCAGATGGAAGTGGATATCGAAGAAGACGGGCTCAAGATGCTGGCCTTGTATCAACCGGTTGCCATTGACCTGCGGTTCATCATCGTGACCATCAAAATAAACAACGACCTGGAACGCATCGGCGACCTGGCGGTCAACGTAGCGGAACGGGCCATGTTTCTCGCCAATTGGCGCCCCCTGCCCATCTACTTTAAGTTCCACGCCATGGGCGAGATAACCCAGTCCATGCTTAAACGCAGCCTGGATTCGTTGGTGAATACCGATGTGGAGCTTGCTCGGCAGGTTTGTGCGGATGATGACAAAGTGGATGCCATGAACCGCGAGGTGTACCAGCAGGTGGAAACTGGCGCTCGGGATCATCCGGATGATCTCGAAGCGTTTCTCCATGCCCTGGGCGTGTCGCGGCATCTCGAACGCATTGCCGATCTGGCTACCAACATTTCCGAGGACGTGATCTACATGGCGAGCGGCGAGATTGTCCGGCATCGCGTCGAGGATTACACGAGCGGAAGCAAAGGCGAACCCGACTGACGACGGCTATGAGGGCTGTTTTGGGAATTGCGGTGAGGAGCGCCTGACCCATCAGGCGCTCCTCCTATCAGATGAGCTATTCAAATTCGAGTTCAAGTTCGTGAATCGACCACCAAAGACCGCCGTGTTCGCTGGTCTGGACGATGCGAATAAACCGACCTTGAGCGCCGCCAAGATCGAGGGTGATGCGTGCCGAGTCACCATCGCCTTCTGCCACCGGTTCCCCTAGATCGTCGAGGCTATTGGTCACATACACCTCATAACCTCTCGGGTAATCGCCTCCCGATCCTGCGGAATCAAGAACCAGCTGCTGTACGGCGCGCTCCCAACCGAGATCGATCTGGAACCACTGGCCCGGCCGTTGGGTCTCACCGGTGGTCCAGCGTGAGCCGCGGTCGCCATCGACAGCGTTTTCGGCAGCATCCGCGTTGCGCGACGCCGTGACGGCTATGGGTTGAGATTTCATCTGCTCGACGAGCTGTTGGGCGTGCTCTCCAAGATCCGGATCATCCACATATTGCTCCATGACTTCGAGGGCCGCTGGATGGGGCACTTGGGCCAACCCGGACAGGGCGAGCCGCTTTTCCTGATCGCCCTCCGCCAAAGCAAGGCCTTGCTCATAAAGTTGAACCGTTTCTACCGAATCCCGATCGCTGGGTTGCTCGAGTAGTCGCAGATAGGACCGCAGCGCAACGATGCGCAACGGCCGCGAGGGAGCTTCCTGGGCCAGTGCATAGAGGTCATCCAGCGGAGCAGGCGTCGGCCAGTTGGCCAGGGCGCGAATGGCCGTTTCGCTAACCTTCTCGTTTGGATCGTCCAGGGCCGCCCGTAATACATCGAGAGCTGCATCATCGCCCAGTTCCCCCAGGACCTGTACAATGGCTGCCCGTCCTTCGGGGTTGTCCTCGCTATCAGGATAGGCGTCGATCAGGGCCTCGACAATTGTTTCGTGCTGATCGGGTTGCCGCGAGATAGCGACCAACACGTTCTCGGCTTCTGTGCGAACGGCGTCATCGGTCTCGGTCAACATAAGGTGGGTGATTGCCGCAGCATCCTCCGCTGTCGCCAGGTCCGTCAATGCGCGAAACGCCTCGATGCGCACATCCGTATCGTCATCCTCCGCCAGCTCAATCAAGGTCGGCGTCAGGAGCGTGGCATGGCGTTGTCCTAAGCTTCGTACCAACTCGACCCGTTCGGCCGAGGAGGCATCGTCCAACTGCCGGACGATGGCGAAATCGACATCGTTTCCGCGTAGACCGTATAAGGCGCGTCGCGCTGCGTCAACTTCGGCGCCGGAGCCCTCCGCTGCAGCACGAGCCAGAAGGGGCACGTCGGGGACGGTCCCCAACACGCCGATGGCATTGAGCGCAGCCACCCGGACCTCCTCGTCGTCGGATTGTTCGAACAGATCGCGAATGGTCCCAAGAGCCTCCACCTCTACCCGATCTGCCATGGCGTGGATCAACAAGGCCTGCACGTCGGGTTCCATATCATGGATGCCTGCCAACAAGGCTTCGGGAGCATCGAGCGTCCGGGCGACCTCAGCCGCAGCAGTGCGGACGATAACTTGGTCGTGATGCAGCGCTTCACGTATATAAGGAACGGCCGCTTCGCCTTGGACGGCCGCAAGCCCAACAAGAGCGGCGGCCCGCGTCGAGGGCAGCTCAAACGGACCATATAACGCTTCGTAGAGCGTCACTGCTTGGGCTTCATCGCCTGCTTGTGCGAAGCCCTCGGCGCAGTACAAGAGACCTTCGTCTATGGCACGACGGACGGCCCGAGAGGCCTCCGGCTTAGCAACGCTCAAGGCGTCTCTTGCTTCGGATCCGCCGATTTTGCCAAGCGCTACGGCCGCGGCTTTCGCCGTGGCGGCATCGTCATCGGCCAGCAGATTGGTGAGTACGCCGATGGCCTGGTGGTCCCGTCGTTCACCGATCGAGGCGATGATGCCAAGTCGAGCACGGCCTTCGGTGGCATCCAGGGTCTCGCGCAACGCCCGGTCTACTGCATCGCTTTCAGGCAACCGTTCTAGGGCATAGCGAGCGGGGTGCGCCGTCTGTTCATCGTGCAACAATCCAGCCAACACCGGCACGGAAGCTTCGGTTCCAATGATGTAGAGTTGCCGACACGCGAACAGGGCTGCGTCAAAAGGGACCTGGGGGCCCTCCAGTACAGCCAGGAACCGCTTCTCGAGTTCGGCGCGCATATCGGCATCGCCGTGGCTGTCCATAGCAAGCTGTTCAAGGGCCTGTAAGGGTGCCGAATCGTCGCCAAACTCGAAACCGGCGAGCGCCTCGAACACCCCATCGAGCTTCATCTCACGACCCACGGCGCGGGACTCCTCGATGTACTCGTCGCTCAGCGCGGCGCTCGGGGTGGTGTCGGCTTCGAGGTCGCCCACGGCAAACTGCACGCCGTCCAAGTAATGCTGCACCACGTTGGGCGTCCAGAACACATGCTCGTTATGGCCGAGGGAGCAGTAGAACACCCGTCCTTCGCCGTAGCTCCGGACCCACGAGATGGCGAAATCGTCATCGGTACGATGAATGCCATTCTTGGTCATGTCCGTCAGGTCTGTATCGAGGCTCATCAAGACCCGTAGATTCTCGCGCGAATAGGGTTCGCGGAACTGGTAAATTTCATCCGTGATGGCGAAGGTCTGCCCTTCAAAGGCTGCGACCAGGGGGTGGGCCGGATCGTCGATTTTGATATGGACGGTATCATCGGCGTTCCAGGGATGGCCATGGAAGTAGCCGCCGATCATCTCGCCGTATTCCTCCCATTGGTAAAGCGTGTCGGTGGCCGCATGAACGCCGACCAAGCCCCCGCCGTTGCGGACGAAGTCGAGGAAGCTTTCCTTGAGGCGGGCCTCCCGTTCAAGGGCCTCTTGCCGTTCGCCTTCATCGAGCTCATCCAAGTTGGGGTGCGTAAACACCTCGCCCGTCGTGTTGTTCATGATCACGGCATCGAACTGGGCCAGGTTTTCAGGCTCGAACATGGCGATGTCGTTGCTAAGCACCGCCTCGAAGGCGCCGGTCTTTTCGCCCATCATCTCAAACATTTTCGCACCAAGCGGGATGGCCCCGTGGTAAAACCCACGGGTAAGGCTGAACACCAACACCCGACGCGGTTCCGCCGGCTCGACGCGGGGTTCATCGGGAATGGCTTCCCTGACGTTTTCGACAAATTCCGGATTGGGTTCCTGCAGTTCCATGGCCGGAGCCGCAAGGCTTGCTACGAGCAAGACGCTCAGGATAACCAGTAGTCGCGTGGATTGTCGCATGATTCGATTCCTCTCGTTCATTTGGCTATAGCCGCCACGGTTCACGCATGGGGCGGTGTAGGAGCCGGTTGGCTTCGTCGTCGTTCACAAACCGTTCGACCTCAGGATCCCAGTAGAGGGATCGGTTCAGCCAGTAGGCAATGTTGCCAATGTGGCAGAGATTCACAGACCGGCTGCCAATCGATACGTCGCAGAGAGGCCGGTTGCGGGTGCGGATACAGTTAAGCCAGTCCTGCATATGACCAGGGCTGTTGTAGAGGCGTATTTCATTCGGACCGATGGGCTCGTCCAACAGGTGCGCCGGATCGGTTCCGATATGTCCCCGGGATACATATACATTGCCGTATTCGCCGATAAAGGTGACGTTATGGCCGTGTTGACCGGAGCGGTACATGGGTATGCCATTGGCATATACATAGGTCAGGTGGGGGCGGTCACCGCCGGGAGGATGAACCTCAACCGGGCCGGTATGGTCCATCCCAAGTGCCCATTGGGCAATATCAAAGTGATGCGTACCGAAATCCGTCATCGAACCGCCGGCATAGTCCCGATAGGCTCTAAAATTGGGCCAGCCCGGATAATCCATGTCGGGGGCGATGTCGGAATGGTAGGGCCGCCATGGGGCCGGTCCGAGCCACATATCCCAGTCCAGTCCTTCCGGCGTGGGCTCGGCAGGCAGGAAACACTCTCGTGGAGGGCCACCGACGTTGACATGCACCTCTTTCACCTTGCCGATGCGACCGTTGCGCACCAACTCGCAGGCGGTGCGAAACTCACGGCCTGACCGTTGCTGACTGCCCGTCTGAAAGACGCGGCCATAGCGACGGGTTTCCTCGACGAGTTTTTTGCTTTCCTCGATGGTCAGGGTGAGGGGCTTTTCGCAATAGACATCCTTGCCTGTCCGGATGGCCGCCAGGGCATTTAGGGCATGCCAGTGGTCCGGTGTCGAGATCACGACCGCATCGATGTCGGTCCGTGCCGTAAGGTCGCGAAAATCGCCATAGGCATCGCATCCGGTATAGGATCCGTTGTCGTACCGTTGGGCGTAGACCTCCTCGACCCGCGCCTTATGTACCCCGAGTCGCACGGCCTCGCAATCGCATAACGCAGCCACATGTACATCGTCGCGCCCCAGCAATGCGTTCAGATGGCCCCCCATCATCTTACCCATACCAATCATACCGACGCTGAGGCGGTTGTTTGCGCCCCACGCAGATGCTGGAATGATGGTGGGAACCGTCATGGCTGCTATTGACGCCGCCATGGTACGTCCCAAAAACTGTCGTCTACTGAGCCCCGGTCTGCGGGATGCGTCCCGAGGCGTATCTGCAATATTGGACATATGCCGTCCTCCAACCTGGTTTTCGTTCTCCCTTGGACACAACGTCCTACTCTACCGAATACGGTCCGGGCACGCAAGCTCCGAGACGCCCGAAATGTTGCGGCGCCGATTGCGCCCGAAGTAGAGTAATGTCCCATTCTACTCAGGAGGTTCCCTTAACCCATGCGCATCGGGTTGGACGCACACGCCCTTGGGACCCAGGCCGGGGGCAACGAGACCTTTATTCGCCACCTGCTCGATGGGCTACGCGAGGTGGCCCCAGAGACGGATCTGGTCGCCTATGTGCATGGAGAACCGGACACAGCGGGCTTCCCGGCCTATCAACTACCGATGCGGGCTTCGTGGCTGCGCGTTCCCGTTGGACTACCCCGGGCCGTTCATGCAACGGAAGCCGATTTGCTCCATGTCCAGTACATTGCGCCGCCTGCTTTTCGAAAACCCTTTGTCGTCACGCTCCATGACATGGTCTGGCGGCGTTTTCCGGAAACCTTGCCCAGGACGACCCGGTTCCGCCTGGCCGCCTTGGTCCCCCATTCGCTACGCCGGGCGAGCCGGGTGTTTGTCGTGAGCGAGGCCATGAAGTCGGAAGCGATGCGGCTCTATGGCGTTCCCGAGGAGCGCATCGATGTCGTCCCAAATGCCGTGGACCCCGCCTTTCGCCGAATTACCGCCCCGGACATGCTTGCCGCCGTGAAAATGCATTACGGTCTGCCTGAGCGGTATATCGCCTACCTGGGCGCGCTGCAACCCCGGAAGAACGTGGATCGATTGGCCGAGGCTGTGGTCCGGCTCCGATCGCGAGGCTTTCCTCATGGTCTGGTCATCATCGGACCCGAGGGGTGGCAGGGCAAGGCCTTGCGCGAACGGATCGCCGAGGCCGGGTTGAACGAGGCGTTGCGGTTCACCGGTTATGTCCCCCCTGATGATTTGCCCGCACTATTGTCCGCTGCGGATGCCTTCGCCTATGTTTCCCTCTACGAGGGATTCGGCATTCCCGTGGCCGAGGCCTTGGCGTGCGGCGTTCCGACGGTGATCTCAACCGATCCGGCCCTGCAGGAAGTGGCGGGGGACGCGGCGGTACCATGCGATCCGTTGGATAGCGACTCCATCGCCGCAGCCCTTGAACAAGTCCTAACCGATGACGAACTACGTCGTCGTCTCGAAGGAGCCGGTCCTGCCCAAGTTGCGGGTTTTACCCCTGCCGCCACTGCCCGGGCGGCGCTGGCCGGCTATCGCAAGGCCCTGTAATACCGGTCAAACTGGATTATTGGACCGGTGAGATGCCGAGGTAGGCGAGGCTGCCGGGGATGTCATGACCCGTTTCGAGGGTGTAGGTCGCGTCGGGAGCTATCCTATCGAGTAACCGGAGGGCTCTCGGCAGGTCGAGGGTCCCCATGCCAAGGGGAAGGTGATCGTCGAATTCGCCGTAGGAGTCGTTCATGTGGACATGGGCGATGAAAGGTCCGAGAGCGGCTATCCAATCTTCCAGAGGGCACGGTGAGAACAGCTCGGAATGGGCAATGTCGAAGCAGATCCGAAAATCGGGCGTGTCGAGCGCTTCGGCAAGCCGGGCCATGGGCTCGGGGGTCTGGTCGAACATATTTTCTATGTAGACGCGCAGTCCCCGTTCGCGGGCTTCTTCGAGGAGCGCCGGCCAGACGATCAAATTTTCCTGATGATAGACTTGGGGGTATTGCCGCACCTTGATGGCCGGATTGTACTGCGAGTGAAAGACGATGTATTGGGCCCCGAGTGCCGCGGCGATGTCCATGGATTCAACGTACCGCTGTTGGGCGACGATACGGATGGCGGGGTCGGGACTGAACGGACAGGTGTCGATGAAGGCCCCGTGACACCCGATGGGACCGACGATTGTCTCGACTTGTTTTTGCATGGCTTCGAGAGGTTGCCGGTAGTCGGTGGCCAGGGTCGCCGGAAACGAAAAGCATTGGATTTCGGCTCCGAGACCGAACTGCTTGGCGGCGGCCAGTTCGATATCGGGTTGGTGGGCCACGGCCATGAGCAGCCGTTCCCGAGGCAGCAGCGCGGGGGACTCGGCCCTACTCGTGGCGGTCATTTTCTGCGGCCTGTTGTTGGGCTCGGCGTTGGGGAGCGATCTCGCGACGGAACCGCGCCACAGCCCGATTGTGTTCGGCTAGGGTTCGGCTGAACGTATGGGTACGACCGTCGGCGTTTGAGACAAAATACAGGTATTCCGCGTCCGCCGGTTGAAAAGCCGCCCGCAACGCCTCGGCTCCCGGCGCGGCGATGGGTCCCGGCGGCAGCCCCCGGTTGCGGTAGGTATTATAGGGCGAATCCACCTCCTTGTCGGCGTTCAGCATGCGCTGGCCGTACTTGTTCAGAGCAAACTGAAGGGTCGAGTCCATGTCGAGGGTCATGTTGCGTTCGAGCCGGTTGTGGATAACCGCCGACACCAACGGACGTTCTTCGGACACGCGGGATTCCCGCTCGATGAGCGAGGCGATGGTGACCAATTCGAGCATATCGAGTCCCGGTGGCGTAGGCGCCTCCTGTTGGATACCGGTATAGACCCGCTGAAAGTGATTGAACATGCGCTCGACTACCTCATGTTCGGTGGGTTTGTCCGCAAAAAAGAACGTATCGGGCATTAGGAACCCTTCGAGATTGGGTACGTCGATACCGAGCCGGTTGATCAACTCAGGGCACGATGCCGCTTCGAGAAAGGCTTCGGGGTCGTCGAATCGGGCCGCCATCTGTTCGAGATTGAGCCCTTCCGGTATGGATACCCGTCGGTCGTCCGGCACTTCCGAGGGATCGAAACCCACATTGGGTCCTTGATCGAGCCACTCGAGCAGTTCGAGGGGCGAAAGTCCTTTGGGAAGATCATATCGTCCGTGCTTGATGGTGCGGCCTTCGGAATCGAGGCGGGTGGCCAGCCGGAAGAACAGCTCGTGTTCAACAAGCCCCGCATCGGCAAGGATGCGTCCGGCCTGGTCGCCCGTAGCCCCTTCGGGAATCTCGACGCGGATGGGCTGCCCCGCTACGCCCGGCCGGGTGACGTGGTCGTAGATGAGGTAGCCCGCCACGGCTGCGGCCCCTGCCGCCAGCACGACCAATACCGTACCCAGAAAGCATATTCGCACCAACCACCCGAGCCATGATCGGCGTCGCCGTGGGGCGGATTCCTCTGGGCCAGGTCCGGTCATGACGTTGCGCGTTTCCTTTCGGCAGCCCGGCGGTCCAGGTAGACGCTCAAGATTTGCTGGGCCGCCAACTGGTCCACCATTTGTTTGCGTTTTTTGGCGCGAACGCCGGCCTCGGCCATCCCCCGCTCGACCTGAGTCGAGGTAAACCGTTCGTCCTGGGTGACGATCTCCACCGATACGGTTTCGCGCAATTGCTTGATAAAAGCAAGCACTTTCTCGGCCTGCGGACCTACCTTGCCGTGTTGGTTGAGGGGCAACCCCGCGACGATGCAGACCGGCTTCAGTTCGTCCACAAGGGCACGAACGCCTTCCACGCCCTCTTCAATGGTTTCATGATGAATCGTACCACGGGGCTGGGCGGTAATGCCCAGGGGATCGCTGACCGCCACGCCCGTGCGCCGCTCGCCAACATCGAGCCCGATGACACGTCCTTCGCCGATCATGCGCCGCTCCCGAGGAGGGTTTCGAGGATGCCCGGAGCCGCTGCCATGGCTTCAGGCAGTTTTTCGGGGCTCTTGCCGCCGGCCTGGGCCATATCGGGTCGGCCGCCGCCGCCGCCGCCTACCATAGGAGCCAGTTGTTTTACCAAATCGCCTGCCTTCACCTGCTTGGTGAGATCCGGCGTAACGCCGACGCACAGGGACGCCCGGCCATCGGCGGCGCTGCCCAGCACGATGACGCCCGAACCGAGCTTGTCGCGGAGCGAGTCGAGGACCATGCGCAATCCGGCGGCATCTTGGCCTTCCACTTCGGTGGCGAGTAGTTTGACCCCGTTCACTTCTGTGACCTTCGACATGTAATCAACGGTTCCGCCCGTAGCTGCGGCCTGTTTCCATTTGGCCACTTCCCGGTTCAACCGCTTGTTCTCTTCGAGCAGGGCTTCGAGGCGCGTCTTGAGTTCGTCGGGTGGCGCATTCAGCATCCGCGCCGCCGCCGTGAGTTGGGCCTCCCGTTCCTGTGCCGCCGCCACGGCCGCATCGCCGCAGAACGCTTCGATGCGTCGCATGCCCGCCGCGACCGAGGTTTCAGCGGCGATGGTGAAAAAGCCGATGATCCCCGTCCGGGGCACATGGGTGCCACCGCAGAGTTCCTTGCTGATGTCGTCGATACGCACCACCCGGACCGTGTCCTCGTATTTCTCGCCGAAGAGGGCCATGGCGCCTTCGGTGCGGGCTTCGTCCAGCGACATGATGGCTGTATCAACTGGTGCGTCCGTGCGGATGTATTCGTTGACAAGCCGTTCGATGTCGCGTAAGCGCTCTTCGTCGATGCCCTCAAAATGGGTGTAGTCAAAGCGCAACCGGTCGGGCGCGACCAACGATCCGGCCTGATGAACATGGTCGCCCAGCACCTGCCGCAGAGCCGTCTGGAGCAGGTGGGTGGCCGTATGATGGCGCATCGTTGCATACCGGGGGTCGGCCGCTACTTCCGCTGTGACCGCATCGCCGACACGGAGTGTTCCGGTGACATGCTGTACCGCATGCATGGTCGTTTTGCCCACGGGTTTCCGGGTGTTGCTCACGTGGGCGCTGCCGTCGGGACCCGTAATGAGGCCTGTGTCGCCCAATTGGCCACCCGATTCGGCATAGAACGGCGTCTGGTCAAGTACGATCTCGCCGTCTTGGCCTTCTTCAAGCGCCTCGACCAGCTGGCCATTATGGATGAGCGCCTGTATGGAGGCCGGACTGGTCAGCTTTTCGTAGCCCAGGAAGGTCGTATCGCCAACGGCGTCCCGCGCTTTCGCGTAGACCGGCGCGACGCTTTCCTCGCCGCTGCCCGCCCAAGCGCTCCGGGCCTGTTCCCGTTGGCGCTGCATGGCCGCCTTGAATCCGCCGTGGTCGGCCTTGAAGCCGCGGTCCTCGGCGATATCCGTTGCCAGGTCGAGGGGGAACCCGTAGGTGTCGTGAAGGCGGAACAGCTCCTCGCCGGGGACGGTATCCCCCGGCTCAAGGCCGCTGAGAATCTCTTCGATGCGGTC
>PWNM01000352.1 GCA_003557825.1 Candidatus Hydrogenedentota bacterium
AAGTCGCCGATGCGCATAGGCGGGCCGGTCGCTTCGATAGTAAGCCCCACCACATCTACGATCTTTCCGCAAACCGTGATCGGGTTGATCCGGTTCACTTTGGTCAACATTTGGGGGAAATCACGCATCGTCAGGCGGCGTACACGTCACATCAAGGAGTTCGTCCAGGATGCGTTCAAGTTGGGTATCCAACTGGGCATCCACATACATGGTCCCGGCTTCGACCGTGCACCCCCCGGGTTCGATGGCTTCGTCGGGGATGATCTCCTTGGATTCAATGCCGGTGAAATCGTCCAAGCACCCAAGGGCCTCGTGATTAAGTACTTCGAGATCCCGTGGGTTCATCCGGATAATCAACCGTTGCCGGTCGCTGAGGTGTTCAAGGACGCTGCGCAACACACGCCGGACCGCCATGGGATCGGCCCAGGCTTCCCGTCGCAGAATTCGGCTGACAATAGTTCCGGTCAGGGCAGTCATCTGTTCATCGAGTAGATTGACAACCTCCGTGCGCACATCCTGTATCGCAGCGTGGGCAGCCTTCAACGACTCCGCCGAGGAACGTACCTGCTCGAGATATTCCTGCCGCCCCGCCTCTTGACCTTGGCGCAAGCCCTCGGCGTAGGCCTCCTGCAACAAAGTTTCCGCCTCCGCCTGAGCTTCAGCAAGCAGTGCTTCCGCCTGTTCTTCGGGCGAAGGTAGAGGAAAGTCGTCCTGTTCATCGTCTGGGGACGGATGAACATAAGCCTCTAAGGTAGCCCGTTCAAAGGGATGGTAATCACGGACATCGTGTTGTGTCGCCTTGATAATTTTCGCCATGGATGCGCCTACCGTGCTATTTTCCCTCGTCTAGATTGCCGCTGAGGATCAGACAACGACTTCGTCTTCTCCGCCGGAGCCCCGTCCTTCAACAATAACTTCGCCGGCCTCTTCGAGGCGGCGAATCACGCCGACTACCTTTTGTTGCGCTTCTTCCACATTCCGCAATCGTACCGGCCCCATGAACTCCATCTCTTCAAGAATAAGCTCGCGGGCCCGCTCGGACATGTTGCGCAGAATTTTCTCGGTGACTTCTTCGTTGGCCGCCTTGAGGGCCAACGCAAGATCCTTTTGTTCGACTTCGCGCAATGCTTTTTGGATGCCGCTGTCATCGACAAAGACCAAGTCGTCGAACGTGAACATGAGACGCGAGATCTCATCGGCCAATTCGGGATCCTGTTCTTCAAGATCGGCCATGATGGTTTTTTCCGTTCCCCGTTCAACTCGGTTGAGGATCTCCGCCACATCCTTCACGCCGCCGGCAAAGGTAAAGCCCTGGCTGAATACCGAGGCCATTTTGCGTTCTAGGACCCGTTCGACTTCGCGCACAATCTCGGGCGGGGTGCGGTCCATATTGGCGACTCGCATCACCACCTCGGGCCGAACCTCTTGGGGCAACGACGACAGGACCACGGCGCCTACCTGCGCATCGAGATGTGCCAAAATTAAGGCGATTGTCTGGGGATGCTCGTCTTGAATGAAGCTGACGATCTGGCCCGGGTCAGCGCGTTTGAGAAACTCAAAGGGAACCTCTTGAAGGCTGCTTTGCAGCCGAGTCAGCACCTCGAGGGCTCGCTCGGGGCCCAATGCAGATTCGAGAAGGGATCGAGCATATTCAATGCCCCCTTGCGTGACATATCGGTTGGCCACCATCATTTCATGGAATTCTTCCATGACGGCTTCGCGTACCTCGGGCTCGATAGTACCCAAACTGGCCAGGTCAAGGGTCAGTTGCTCCACCTCATCATCGTTCATTGAGGACATGACACGACTCGCCGGCCCCGGACCCAAGCACGCCAACAAGACGGCGGCTTTAGTCCGGCCGTCCATGTTCTGCACTTTGGCGCGGATATCCGCGTCGGAACTACTCTTCACCCTCGGTCATCCATGAGCGCAGCAACGATGCCACAGCATCGGGCTCTTCGGTCGATAGTTTTTCCACCTCTTGGGCAATTTCCCGTTTACGAAGCTCCTCTTTCGATGGAGCCGGAGCGGCCGCGACTTCTTCCTCTTCCTCTTCGCCTTCCGATACTATAATGCTCATTAGCCACCGGTACGCCAAGTAGAATCCGCCCAAGACGAGCAGGATACGCAACACATCAAAGACAAATCGCGTCCATTCACTCCACATTGCCGCTCGTTCCAACAAGCCAAATGTCTCACGCACATCCCGAAGAATATCGATGTCGAGCGCTTGGGCGATGACATGGACATCATCGGGCTGTACATCCGGTCCTACGGCGTTGGCGATAAACAACCGCAGACCGTCCAGTTCGTCCTCTTCCGGAGGCCCATAGGTATACTCACCTGTGGGCTGTCCCTCTTCATCAAGCTCCGGTTGCCGGGTCCAGTCAATAATGGCGCTTACTTTGTATTGTAACACATCACCGGGCTCGGTCTTGGTGCGGCTTACCGTTCGGCTCGGCTCCGTATTGGTGACAATCTCCTCTGTGACTTCCTCCGTTTCCGTAGCCATGGGACCAAACATGCCCTCGGGCAGATTGGCCATGGCTCCCGCAGGCCCTTCGGGCAACGACTCGCGGGTGGTCAGCTGGGTAAGAGTTTCGGCGGTACTGAGGTCAACGCCTTCAGTCACTTCCTCCGATTCGATTTCGCGGGAGCTGAAATCGAGCTGTGCGCTGACACGCACGATCGCTCGTCGCCCCATGCGTTCGAAGGCATCCACAATACGATCTTCACGCTGTTGCTCCAATTGCTTGATAAGTTCATGTTTCGAGCTGGCAATGCGCGTAATTTCATCCGCCGCGGGACTATGAAGCAGATCCCCGTCGGTGGTAGCCAGCGTGATTCGCGACCGGTCAAGATTGACCCCGCCAAACGTTGCCACAATGCCCAGGATAGTTTGGATTTCAGCACGACTGGGCGAACGGGTGACGTTGAGGGTTACAGCTGCTTCGGAAGGACGTTGTTCCCTTTCAAACAGCTGGGTAGGCGCATGATGAATATGTACAAACGACCGCCGCACAAAATCGAGTTGGTCGAGCATACGCTGGAGTTCGCCCTGGATAGCCCGATGCTTATTGGTTTCATGGCGCTGCTGACTGGTCCAGATAGTCTCTTCATCGAGCAGCTCCCAGCCGGGGCTGAGACCGTGTATGGTGGGCAGGTCCTGTTCCCGCAACAGTACGCGCGCTCGGCCGGCCTGGCGATCGGGTACGCGAATGGTGGTGTAGTTGTGCGCCATCTCGTAAGAAATGCCCGCATCGGACAAAATGGACTGGATTTCCTGCACCTCTGCGGGGTCGAGGTTGCTATAGAGATTGACATATTCCCGGCGACCGCCAATGAGCACCAAAGCCGCGATTAAGGCCAGCGTCACAAAGAGGGTAATGGCAATGTTGACTCGTGCGCTGACGGTCAGGCGCCGCCATACCTGCACAATGCCTTCCCACATTTGGCGAAGATAATCAAGCATGTGCCGCTACCTCATGGTTAGGACCGGGGCATACACAGGTACGCGCATACGCACAGCATTTCGCGCGGGATGGAATGAAAAAGGGTCTAGTAGGTCCATAGGATACGGCGATTTCCCGCCCCAGTGCTGGTGTAGCTTCAATTGTCCGCCCCGTGCGTAGCCCCATACGCTTTCCTCGAAAAGCGTGGCCGGCCAGCGCTTTATGCGCTATTCGCGCCAACGAAAACCATGGAGGACCGGACCTATACCGGTCACGTTGTTCGACATGCCCGAGGTCACGTTGTTCGACATGCCCGAGGTAATGTAACGGGCCGCCTTCCTCCCTTCCGTTGGCTGCGAGTTGACGGAAACCACTCACAGTCGCATCCTTACCAGGCGTTTACATCGCGGCCCTCACCGGATGCTATCGCCAATCCCCTCACTAGCCTGGCCCCATCGGGAACCCAGGACTCCTATTCCGTGCGGAGGTCAGCACTCCACAAACGGCGTTATACTTGCATGCGCATGATTTCTTCGTATGCGGCGACCATCTTGCCGCGCACGGCCATCATGGTCTGAAAGGCCAGATCGGCCTTTTCGACAGCGATCATGGCGTCGGTTACGTCCCTAATCTCCCCTGCGACCAGCTTTTTGACGGTCGTGTCG
>PWNM01000006.1 GCA_003557825.1 Candidatus Hydrogenedentota bacterium
GAGGCACAGAGCAAATCCGAAGCGCTTGAGCAGGCCCAAGCGGAAGTCGAGGGACTACGTGAGAGCCTGCGAGAACGTGACGAGGCGCTGGCGACTGCCGCGGCCAGCAACGCGGAAAGTGAACAAGCCAAAGCAGAGCTGGCCCTGGAGTTGGCCCATTTACAGAACCAAGCTCAAAAGGCTTCTGCATCGGAATCCGAATTGGCCCGGGAACTGGAGGAAGTAAGCTCCGAGGCTGAGGTCAAATCCAAGGCCCTCGAACAGGCCCAAGCCGAAGTGGAGGGGCTCCGTACAAGCCTGAAGGAACGGGACGAAGCGCTGGCCCAGGCCGCCGAGCAGACCAAGGAAAGCGAACAAGCCAAAGAAGCATTGGTTCAAGAACTCGAAGCGTTGCGCTCCCAGACGCAACAGGCGTCGAGTTCCGAGGCGGAGCTGGTCCAAGAACTCGAGCATCTACGTTCGGAGGCGGCGACCAAGTCGGGGGCTTTGGAGGAGACCCAGGCCGAGGTCGAGGGGTTACGCCAAAGCCTTAACGAGCGGGACGAGGCATTGGCTGAGGCCGCTGCCAGTACAGAGGAAAGCGAGCGCAATCTGGCTGCGTTACAGGCAGAGCTCGATGCTTTAAAGGCCGAGTCGAGTCGTGCTGCGGGTTCCGAGAAGGAACTGAGCGATACCCTTGCGAATTTGCAGGCAGCACAGCGCGCCAAGACCGATGAACTGGAGGCGACCCGTTCGGAAGTCGATCGATTACGGAAGATTCTTACCGATCGTGAAAGACATCCGCCAGTATCCGCGAGCGGCCGACTACCGCTTCTCAAACGGATTCCTGTAGGCATGGCTGCGGCCGTATTTGTGATCATCGCCTCCATCGTGTTGGTGGCCGTATTTCGAATGCAGGTGTTGGCGCTATGGGATTCATTGGGCGCCGTTCCGGATCAACCAACCCCAACGACGGTATCCGAGGGAGCTATTTCGGATTATGCGCCTATATTATCGTTTCCACGGGATCATTCCTTGGGTATGCTGTACATCCGGCCCTTGGATAGCGACGGTGAAGAGGACTGGGAGCCTTGGGCCGAGGCGACGGGTGAGTTGGAACGGCCCGAAGGCATGGCCTTGCGGTTAGTGGTCGGGCCCGAGGCGGTCGCCAATCTGGACGCTTTTTCCGCCCTTGAACCCAACGCCCTTCAATCGGTCCGTTTACCGACAAACCGAGTAGATGATGGGTTGTTGCGACAGCTCCGTTATGTCCGTGGTATGCGCGAATTGGTCCTCGAAGGTTCTGCCGTGGGGGCTACCGTCCTGGCGTCACTCGAAGCGGCATTGCCTCATGCTGACATTCAGGTCCAGGGAACTGTACCCAGCCCCCTCCATCTTGATGACGCGGATGTCGTTCCGGGCGCTCGCGCCTTGACCTTCCCCCAGAATGTATCGTTGGGACGCATTAGTACGCGGCCTTGGGGAGCCGACGCTGCCCGCGCCTGGCAGCAACTGGGGCCCGCACGGGGTACGATTCGCATTCCTCCCGCGCGGGAAGTGCGACTCGAGGTAGTAGATGATGTTGATCTCAGTGTTCTTGGTGGTTTGGAACCTCGTGACTTGGATCAGCTTACGGTGGTAGGGCGCGCCGCGGATGATGAGGCCATGAATGCCATTGGACAACTCCGTGGGTTACGGGGGCTTCATATTCGATCTGCCCATGTGACAGATACCGGGGTCGCACGTATGGGGGATCTTACCCAATTGCGGTCGCTGAGCCTTGCAAACGTGCAAGTTAGCGATGCGGGTATGAACGCACTATCAAATATGAACCAACTCGAGGCCCTGCAACTCCATAGCTTGGGGATCTCCGATGAGGGCCTTGCCGTGTTAGAGCATTTACCCCAACTACGGCGACTTCAAATTAGCCATGTAGGGATCACCAACGCCGCTTTGACGCACATCCGTCATTGTGAAAACCTGGAGGAACTGGTTATCGAAGGGACGCAGGTGTCGCGTCAGGCGTTGATGATGCTTTCCTATGACCTGCCCAACTGCGACATCAGCGGGCTCTGATTGGTTCATCCCAACGGGGGGTCTGTTTCTCGTGATATAGGAAGCCTATGCTCGCAGCCCTCAACGGGAAACGAAGTAAGTCCCATGGGTAAATAGACCCAAAGCCCGATTGTATCGGACATCAGTCAGGCGAAGGCCGAGGGACTCGAATAACGCGCGCCATTCGTCATCCCGTTTGTTCGTTCGAGGATGTCCTGTGAATTCGAGGTTGAGGAGACTGTCGGCGGCAAAGGTAAAGTATTTCCCTGCCGTGGTGCTGTAAATATCTTCGACGATTAGGATTTTGCGAGCGACACGAGCCGCTTCTTGTATCACTGCCTCTGGATGGGGTGTATGGTGCAATACGGTGATGAGTAGAGCCGTATCGAAGGAGTCGTCGTCAAATGGCATGGACATGCCATCGTAAAGAATGGGCCGAATGGCAGGCGTGAAGCTTAGATCGGCCACATCCAACGGGGTGACACGCCGCCCTTGCTGCTGAAGCGCTTCGGTGATTACGCACATCCCGCTGCCAATGTCCAGTATATGATCATCGGAAGGAACCAAATCGCATACCGTATCCAGTAGGGTCTTCGAACGCCAAGCGCACAGGTGATACGCTGTTCGGCGGAGAGGGGGGATGGAACGTAACATATGAGCAATCACAGGAAACCTCCTCTCTGCTCAGACATATCGGGCAAGCCGCCGCATGAGGCCGCCAACCATACGAATGGCTACCCATCGAGGCACAAGGCGGGGGAGATTTCCCAGAATCCAAGCTCCAGGCGGCATAAATGTTGGCTTTCTCCCGAGTCGGCGTAAGGTCATCCGGGCGATCCGTTCGGGCGGAGCCGATACTTTCATGAGCCGTGCGCAGTCGTCGGCATGGATTCCATCCCGGGCGAAAAACTCGGTTCTCATTCCTGCGGGGCAGACCGTGATAACATCAACGCCTGTCCCTCTGGTTTCCCCCCAAAGGGCCTCTCCAAAGTGCAGGTTGAAGGCCTTCGAACCGCAGTATACCGCCTCATTTGGAGCAGACAAAAACGACATGAGAGATGCAACGATGATGATACCGCCGCGCTTGCGTTCGAGCATAGAGGGGAGGAAGGCCCGGGTCAACGCCACCGGTGCAAGGCAGTTCAACAACACGACCCGGTTCAAGGCGTCAAGATCCCTAGTGGCGAAAGCCCCCCCGCAGGCAACGCCCGCGTTATTAACCAGCAGACCTATGGGCCTATCCCCGACATACGCAGCGACCTTATCAACCGCGTCGGGCTCTGTTAGATCCTGGCGTATCGATTGGCATGGAACGCCATAGGTTTTCTCAAGCTGGACGGCCAGACTGTCAATGGGCGGACCATCGCGATCGACCAAGAAGCACGGCACCCCGTCTTTGGACAATTCCTCGGCAAAGGCCTTGCCCAATCCCCTAGCGGCCCCGGTGATCAATGCCCAACCCCCAAATCGGCTCAGATTAGGCATCGATTCGTCCTCGGACACATGGACTATTTACGGCGTATAGCCACCCGATTGTACTGCTCATCCTCTTCCGATATAGAGCCATTGATGTAAATGCTATATTCGTCCAAACCTTTCAGGTGCATGTTGAACCATGCTATCATATATCGCGTAGCAAGGGTTCGGACTTCGTCGTCATCGGCGGTGCCGGATGCACAAAATACATATCGTCCCAGTTGACAGAGGAATGCGCAATCCCCGTCCATGAAATCCATATGGTCGGCTCCTTCGATCATTACCTCCATAGCCGAAGAAGGGGCCGCGTCGTAGAAACTGTACAATGAGGTCAATGACCTGGAACACAGTCCACCGTCTGTCGCGCCGATGAACAACATTGGTGCAATAACATGGTCAAAACCGGGGATAATCGCATCTGTTGCATGATCGGCATAGTTGCCGTCCAGTGTGACTACTGCCCGAATGCGGGGTTCAAGGGTCGCTGCGACTACGGATACATGCCCTCCCATGGAATGTCCCGTTGTCGCAACGTTTTGGGCATCGATCATTCCGAAAAAAGGCGATGCAGGATCCTTCGACTGTATCTCGCACCAGTCGA
>PWNM01000383.1 GCA_003557825.1 Candidatus Hydrogenedentota bacterium
ACGCGATACCCGTATTGCCCGAGGTAGGCTCGATAATCGTACCGCCCGGCTTCAGGACGCCCCGCTTTTCGGCATCCCAGATCATCGATGCGCCAATGCGGCATTTAACCGAATACGCCGGATTCCGACCTTCGATCTTGGCGCAAACGTTGGCCTTTAGGCCGGCTCCCAGTTTGCTCAGTTTAACCAGTGGCGTGTTTCCAATGCTGAAGCTTGCATCGTCATAGATTCGCATGGGGTTTTCCTCCCGGAGTACTGCGCCCGGCCATGCCGCGGCACACAACCATGTACTACTGTTTTAGGCTGTTCGTGCCTCCAAATGAAGTACGGACATCCTGTTTCTCCAAAGGGCCCGCTCCCTGTGCGGACCCGACTCAATACAGACGGAATTGATGATTGGGGCAACTGTGAGAATTGCATCGGTATACGTAACCCTACCGCTTTTGCGGATGCCCATGCAATAACTTATCTCCTCCCAATCGCCGTCAATCCTTCATATCCTAATCAACTTTAAGAACAAATGCAAGTTCGTGCCTTATTCCTCGAAATTCTGATCGCAAAATGACCACAAAATGAAAGAAAAAGGCAAGTGGTTTTCTGGTTTTGAGTCGGTAGGCTGTCCCCATTGGCAACAACCCAAACAATGGAGGAACAGTATGCCCCAAAAAACGCACCGTGTACACAGTCCCCGCAAGGCCATCAATGTGTCGCCTTCGCATTGGCAGAAGCTCGTTGATGGTCCATCCCTGTGGACGGAAACCGATGTCGAGATCAAGGCGGGCCTGGCCTGGGGACAACGCAAGGCGCGGCTCTTGGAGTGGGTCCGCAACCAGATGGAGCAACGGCTGACGAAACGGGAGCGCCTGCTGATCAAGCGGGTGTATCTCGACGGTCGGTCGGCGGTTGAAGCCGCCAACGAGACCGGCCTGCACCGGTCGACGGTGAACCGGGTGACCCGGCGGGCTATCCGGAAACTTCGGGAGGCGGCAGCGAGAGAGGGATTGCTGGTCAAATAAGTAACCCGGCGGCACGCTCGGAAGACTCCGGGCGTGCCGCCGTTGACCGGTTAGCTTGCGACGTAGGCATCAATGGCGTCGCGGAGCGTCTTTAGGATCCAGGCCCGCTTGGCATCGTCGCTCTCGAGTAATGTCATGCGGAACCCGTCGTGTTCGCATTGGAAGCCCGTCAGGGGGACCACAACGATGCCCGTTGCGCCCATCAGGTAGTAGACAAATCGTTTGTCCGGCGCCACATTCGGCACCAATTCTTCGATTCGCGCCCGAACCCGAGGGTTGTCGATTTCGAGGTATTGCTCGTTGTTCAACATGCCGTCTTTAAACATGACGGTGAAATAAAATGCCCCGCTTGGTTTATTCACAATGACGGCTTCACAATCCTTAAAGGCATCATAGGCCTCCTGAGCGCGGGCCTCATACATGCTTTCCCGTCGGCTCAGATGGTCCGGATAGCGGGGATCGCCCATGATGGCGGGAATCGACATCTGCGGCAGCGTGGTCGACGAAACCTCGAGCCGCTTGGCCGCCAGGAGGCTGTTGACGTAGCGGGAAAAATTCTCGTCCTTGCTACGGTTCAACACCTCGATCCAACCGCAGCGCGACCCTGGCCATGGGTATTCCTTGCTGATACCCCGCATGGCGATGGCGGGCACGTCTTGAACCCATTCGCTCATGTGCAGATGCCCGGTACCGTTGTACACGATATGCACATAGATCTCGTCGGCGATAAGGAACAGGTTGTGCTCTTGGGCGACGGCGACGAACTGGTCCAGAATCTCGCGGGGGTAGACGGCTCCTGTGGGATTATCGGGAGACAAGAGCAGGATGCCCGCGATCGAGTCGTTGTACTTGACCTTGTTCCGGATGTCCTCCATATCGGGCATCCACCCGTTGCAGGGATCCAACTCGTAGGTCACGTGATTATAGCCGGAATGGGCCGCCTCGGCGGATGAATGGGTGCTATAGGCCGGAGAAGGCCCCAGAATCCGGGCTTCCCGTCGTAAAAAGCCGTAAACCTTGGCCACGGCATCGCCCAGCCCGTTGAAAAACATGATGTCGTCCGGCGTCACCCGCACCCCGTCATGGCGAATATTCACATTATTGGCGAGGAACTGGCGCACTTCGGGTACGCCTGCGGTGTCGCAATAGCCCCAGGATTCGGGACGATCGACAAGTTCGTGGACGATCTCGCGCATCCATTCCGGCGGTTTCTCGCCCTTCTGGATCGGGTCGCCAATGTTTTCCCAGGTCAGCTCTCTGCCCATGTCGCGGACCTCGTGCGCCACCTGCACGATCTCGCGGATTTCGTAATGGAGCGACCCCGCGCCCATGTGTACGATATTTCTTCTCATTTTGCTCCTTCTGCGTCCTCTATTCCCCGCTACCCTTGCTCCAAGCCCCGGTATAACGCCGACCTATTCGGATACAATACAGCCCGCAATGCCTGATTGGGGCGACGATAGACGGTATTGATGGTTCCATCCCATTGGGGCACGCAAGGTTGCACGGGATGCATCTCGCCGCCTAGTAGAATGCGTGGGAATGAGTGACCTGATATCTTACCGCTCTCGGCGGGCTCGGGTCAAAAAGATGGACTCATCGCATCGACCAGGCCGGTAAGACGCCGCTCCACCGCGGCGAGGGAGTCGATGGTCACCAGTTCGCGCTGCACGGCCTCGAGATCCGGCAGGCCGGCCAAATACCCCGTATACCACTTGCGGAACTTTCGTACCCCACGCTCTTCTCCGCTGTATGCGCATAGGCCGCGCAGATGCCGGAGGCACACGGCGATCTGTTCTTCGAGGGTCGGCGGCGGCGCAGAGACACCGTGATCGACCAAATGCCGGGCTTCCCGGAAGATCCAGGGGTTTTGGATGGCTACCCGACCGATCATGACCCCGTCGCAACCGGTGGCGAACATCCGTCGGGCGTCTTCGGCCGTGCATACGTCGCCATTACCGATGAGCGGCAGTGCCGTGACCCCCTTGATTCGTTCCAACCAGGTCCAGTCCGCCTCGCCGTCGTACCCCTGACTTCGGGTGCGGCAATGCACGGTCAACGCCTGCGCCCCGGTCTGTTCAAGCATCCGGGCCACATCCAAAATGACGATATGCTCGGCGTCCCAACCCAGACGAGTCTTGACGGTCACCGGCAACGTCGTGTTTTCCACCACCGTGCGGACCACCCGTTCGAATCGCCCGAGGTCGCGGAGCAATCCGGCCCCATCGCCCCGCTCGGCGATCCGTTTGACCCAGCATCCGCAGTTGATGTCGATAAAATCGGGGGCGGCCGCTTCGGCGATGGCCGTCGCTTCCCGCATCACGGTCTCATCGCCGCCGTAGATCTGGATGCCCAGGGGGCGCTCGCTTTCGTGAAACGTGAGTTTGCGGACGGTCTTGCGGGCACCATGGATAAGCGGCGTGGATTGCACAAATTCGGTATACAACAGATCGGCTCCGAGGGATTGGCAGATCTGCCGAAAAGGGGAATCCGACACGGCATCCATGGGCGCCAATGCGAGGGCCTTTGAGCGGATATGTAGGGGACCGATGTGCATAGGGGAGAATCGTGAAATGAGATGCCCGGCCGCAGAGGACCGGGCATCTCAGGCTCTATTGACCAGTAGTCGTTGTATTGTTGCCTGCTAGACCAAGCAACTCCTCCAAAGATCTATCATATACTGATGCGACAGATCCATCTTCTGGTATCGAGCTGCGACCCAGCAGGCTTTACTAGCGCTACTGGCGCCGGGTGTACCCGGACTTACCATCGATGGACCACCTCCTTTCCGCCTCATCCGATACATCCCGCCAGCTCCCCGTGAGCCGCTTCGGAATCGAGAGGTCTTTGCATAACAACACTATACACGGAAACGGACGATTTCGCAACTCCAGAAAACCGAATACTCCGGAGCCCATTCGGCCGCGTTCATGCCCTCCGATTCCCTTCGGCTAACCTGTTGGGCGGCAATGGGTTAGGCGGTAGTCATCGCAACAGTTCCCGGACCCGGTTTTGCAGCGCCGGTACGACCTCGGTTTCGAACCACGGGTGCTGCTGGAGCCAGCGGTTGTTGCGG
>PWNM01000047.1 GCA_003557825.1 Candidatus Hydrogenedentota bacterium
GAATCTCGCGTGTCAGAGTCGTAATTCACTCCATGGCGCCACGATTGGAGCCGTTCCTGGAAAAATGTTTGTGTATCCTGATACCAAGATACTAATTGATCGCGTATGCCATCACGAGGCTCCCGGCGATAGGTCGTCTCTCTCGGAGGTCGCACTACGGGTACGTCATCCTCGGGAAGCTCGATGCGATAGATCCGCTCGTCTTCGCGAACCAGGTTGCGAGTTCGGCGAATGGCCGCTTCGATCTCGATGGGATCGTTTCCCAGCCGATCGACCCGCTTCCGAAGAAAATCCCGCTCGCGCATTAGCTCCTGATTTTCAGCCATGAGCTGATTAACGCTTTCCTGGCTTTCCTGATACACCATATATCGGCCGACCAGATCACGATACCAAGCATAGCACGATACCAGCAGTATCACGCCCAGCAAGGCCATTATATACCCTTTGTACGACCGTGTCATCGTGGCAACTCATCTGCGCCGAAACGCCTGATACGGCGTTCCGGCGCTGTTGCATTGGTTACTATTTCTTCAGGGCCTTGGCGATATTGTAAAACGCCGCCTTGCCCAAGAATTCAGCATTGTCGCCCAACTCTTCTTCAATACGCAGTAGCTGATTATACTTCGCGATGCGGTCGCTACGCGATGCCGAACCGGTCTTGATTTGGCCCGCATTCATCGCCACGACCAAGTCCGAGATAGTGGCGTCTTCCGTTTCGCCGCTTCGATGGGAAATAACCGCTGTGTACTGCGCCCGCTGGGCCATGGTCACGGCCTCGATAGTCTCCGTCAGCGTACCGATCTGGTTGACTTTCACCAGGATCGAGTTGGCGATTTCCTCGTCGATACCGCGTTTCAAGTATTGCGTATTGGTGACGAACAAGTCGTCGCCGACCAGCTGGATCTTGTCGCCGACCTTCTCGGTAAGGATCTTCCATCCGGCCCAGTCGCCTTCGTCCATGCCGTCCTCAATAGAGATAATGGGGTATTTGGCTACCCAGTCAGCCAGGAAGTCGGCCATTTCTTCGGCGCTCTTCTTGGCTCCCTCGGCATCCAGCACATATTTTTTGTTCTTGAAGAACTCGCTGGCCGCGCAGTCCAACGCCAGCCAGATCTCCTCGCCGGCTTTGTATCCCGCCTGCTTGATGGCAGTCAGGATGACCTCGATGGCCTCGGTATTCGAACCCAGGTTCGGCGCAAATCCGCCTTCATCGCCCACGGCCGTATTGAGGCCTTTCTTCTTTAACACGTCTTTCAACGCATGGAACACCTCGGTACCCATGCGAAGCGCTTCGGAAAACGACTTGGCGCCCACCGGCATGACCATGAATTCCTGAATGTCCACGTTGTTATCCGCATGGGATCCGCCATTCAGGATGTTCATCATGGGCACAGGCAACACATGGGCGTTGACGCCGCCCACATACCGGTACAACGGCAACTCGAGGGCCGCCGCAGCCGCCTTGGCCGTTGCGAGCGATACGCCCAGGATAGCATTCGCTCCGAGTTTGCTCTTGTTTTTTGTGCCGTCCAGCTTGATCAGTGTTTCGTCGATCTCACGCTGTTCGAGGGCGTCTACGCCGAGCAGTTCCTCGGCAATAATGTCGTTAACATTGGCGACGGCCTTTGTTACTCCTTTGCCCAGATACCGGCCTTTGTCTTTATCGCGAAGCTCGACAGCCTCATTCTCACCGGTCGATGCGCCCGACGGTACGGCCGCACGGCCCATAACGCCGCTGGCAAGATACACATCCACCTCGACGGTCGGGTTGCCGCGGGAATCGAGTATCTCCCGTCCTTGAATACCTGTAATACGTGTCATTGGTTTTGGTCTCCTTCCTTGTCTATAGTCTACCGGACCCAGCCCGCCGGTACAACTACCAGACGAACGCTGGGTTCTGTTTTAAACACAAAATGTCATCCCTTCCACGGAAAAAGAAAATCACGAAATCCGCGATTCAGATAATCGTCATCCGCATCAAGGTCCATGGGTTTCTCTGCGCCTCGCCCCACTGTTTCCATATGGCGCGAACCCGCCTTACCCGTCTCGGTATGTCCTTCGACGGCCGCATATTTGCGTGACAGCACCTCGTAGGCGCAGCCGGTTATAACCGCCATGAGCCCGCCGTGCAGGAAAACCAGCACCGGTGGAATTAGCAAGCATACGATGGTGATAGTGATTAATTGGATCCCCAAACCGAGGGCCAGCAACGGATTGTCGAGCACCAGCAGCGCGGTCAGCTTAAGTGTAGCAAACCACCCGTCTCGCTTCTGCACCAGGGCAGGCATTATAAACATGGCCATTAGCCCCAGATACACCAGGATCCACACGGCCACGATGCTGATTAATAAGCCAACCCAAGGGGCACGCTCGGCGAATACATCCGAGTACCCGTAGAACCAGACATTGGTTATCAGGCAGATGATTGCCACAACATATACAAGCCCAATTGCAATCGCCCGCTTACCATACAGGCGCATCCCTTGAAACATGGTGCGTATAGAGCCGTCTTTGGTATCGATAAACTCCTTGACCATATGGGCCATGCCAACCATGCCCAGCGGCGCGGCTATGCCCAATCCTATCGCCCACGCGGGCAGGCCTATGACAAGGATCATGGCCGGATCGGCGGCGATTAGGGCCGTCAGGAATATCAGGATCCACGGCCCGACCAAGAGCGCCCAGATGAAACTTGCAATGAGCAATTTCCCCAGGTGGTCATATGACACCCAGAACGCCATCTTAAGGGTACGCCCGAGCATCTAAGACTCGAGGAAAACCCGCACCCGGCTACGCTCACGCAAGTTCGCCATCCACCGTTCAAACCGCCTGGCTGCCTCCTGATTGCGAATGGCCGGCTCGATTTCGGTCCGAACTTCGTCAAGGGAAACCTCTCCAGCTTCTTCTCGAGCCTCGGCCTTAAGGATATGGAAACCGTTGGGGCTTTCGATAATATCGCTTCGTTCACCCGCATCGAGTTGGAATGCCGCCTCTTCGAGCGGTTGGATCAGGTCGCCTCGGGCGATCCAGCCAATAATACCGCCCTCTTCCGCCCCTGGGGCTTCGGAATGGACCACGGCCAACTCGGCGAAGTCGGCCCCCGCATCAAGTTCCTGCTGGACCTGCTCCATCCGCGCTCGGGCAACCTCCGCTTCGTCTGTGCCCGGCGTGGCCGCGAGGAAAATTTGCCGGCACCGAACGCGCTCCTGTTGTCGATACCGGTTGATGTTATCTTGGTAGTATTGGGCAATATCAGATTCGGTCACAGTAACGGCGCGAGCTAACTGGTCACGACGCTCCATAGCCATATGCCGGGCCAGAAGCTGCCGACGAAGCCGGCTGCGCAAGTCGCTCAAGGTTTCGCCTGCTTCTTCGAGTTCCTGTTGGAACGCCTCCCGGGACGGATACATGCTGCGCAGTTCGTCAAGCCGTTGGTCCACTGCTTCGTCGCTAATGGAAAATCCGGCCATACGCGCCTCACGGTATAAAATCCGATTATCGATGGCCTGATCAAGCGTCGCGCGGACATGGGCCTCAAGCCGACGGTTAAAATCCTGCTCGCTGGTCGCATTCTGCTGGATTTCGGTAAGGTGCGGACCCAGCTCCGCCATTACGTCGCTCAGCAAGATCACTTCCGTATCTACCGTCGCCAGAATGCGATCTACTACCTCGCCTCGGCCGGCAGCCGGGGCTGCGATCAGCATTGCTACCAAAAACATACTCAGTACGGTGCTTATCATTCGTGATGTCATGTACGTTGGGTTCCTGTATTCCGCGCAGGGATCTGCGGACACATTACGAGACCACGGCGTCGGCGACGCACGTGGCCATGAAACAGCAAACTGAGAATAGCACATATAGGCAAATCACGCAACCATCGGACATGACGAACAGGTAGGGGAACAAGTTGACAGCCCCCAGTGGCCTGCGTATCCTTCGATTCGTAACCAAGCCGATTGGGCACAAGTCTGGGGGGTAGTATTCGCCCTCTGGGCGGGTTTCCCAAAACAGAAGGGTACACATGACAGAGAGCTTCGACGACAAGGCCCGCACCTGGGACGATGATCCCAAACGGATAGCACGCGCCAAC
>PWNM01000451.1 GCA_003557825.1 Candidatus Hydrogenedentota bacterium
AGGGGGGGATCACGACGGTATTGGCATAGAAATAATCCCCCGAATAGCCGGGGTGCGCATTGGCGGGCAAGGGTGGCGGCGTCTCGGAGGACGGCAAGAGTACTTTCCCAGTCGCATGGTCGTTCCTGCCATCGGGGAGCGTCCGAGTTCCCACGATCGGGGATTGCACCAAGTGGGACAGATCCACAGGAACTCCGTCAACGCCAAGGACCTGGTCGCCAAAGAAATCCGCATAGGGCTGGCCCTGCCCGGTCGTTCCACCCATGACGTCTTCGATAATTCCATTGCCGGCGACGCCGTATTTTATGGCGTAGCGCATATGAACCCGGTTCAGGTCAAGATGCTCCTGGGTAATCGTGGCGGTATCCGCATTGCCGTTGAGGGTCGTGTTGGCCAGGAGATAGTACCGTCCGGGAGGAAGCTCGGGGCTGGGTCCGAAACGGAACACCACCATATTCGGCGTTTCATATCGGACTTGCGTGCCGGTATTGGGATGAAGGGTTTGCATCTCAAGGACATCGGTGTAATTCGGTTGACCGTTGACATAGCTCCCGTTAATCCGCGCCGGACTTTGGAACGACACATAGGATTCCAGACCGACATGGGGAGGCGCCGGAGCAGACAGCGGTACGGAATAGTCGGGCCTCGAAATGGGACCGTAGGAGTCGGCCGGAAACGGCGGAATCAGGGGTACATCGTTGCGCCCCATGACCTGGATGTTCAGCCCCATGTAGTCGTTGTTGAGAACGGACCCCGGAGGAATCACCCGGCGTTGAACATCAAAATCGGGGTAAGTCCCGGAGAAGTAATTGACATAAAACTGATCGGGCGTCGCAGCCGGCGGGAAGAGCATGCCATCGTCGCCGGTGAAGCCGTTGAACGTCGTCACCGCTTCGGCCTCGACGCGGCGGGTGGCGCGGACCATGATCTCGTTGATGCGGATGCCCTCGACGCCGCTGACGGTGTATTCGGTGCCCTCGTCGGGCATCACCGCGGTGAGTTCCGACCGGACATTGTCCTTATCTCGGTTGTCGGAGATGGTAGTAGCCAGTTCGTTGGCGCGCAGGATGCCATCCAGGTTAGGGCCATCTTCGTATCGAATAGAACCGTGGCGGAGCCGCTCATCCTCCGAAGGCGTCAGATTGAGCCTGGGCCAATCGCTGCTCAGGGCCGTGGCGATTTGTCCGGGCACGGTGTAGTTGTAATCAGGCTTGGCGCCGCTATACGTCGCGGGATCATCGGTCCGTTTGAACCGGTCATTCCGGTCTGACGAGTGGACCGTAATCAGGTCGCGCAACGCAAGATAACGGGCGCTATCGATGTTATAGATGTCGCGAATTTCTTCACGGGTGCGGAAGAACCGATCGCCAAGATAGCCGAATTCGCCCGATAGCTCCTCGGCAATCCGATTGCGATGGGGACGAAACATTCGGCGTTCTGATGCATCATCGATACCTTCGAACAGCCCGAGCCGCAGGAAGGCTTGGGGGAAATCGGGGTGGTTCGGCCCCGGCAGGAAAATGCCGCTGTCGCGCAACCCGTCGCCGCTCGTATCCAATCCGTTATACGCCGCCCAGAACGCGTTTCCGTTGTCGTCTACCAACCCATACCCGGGTAGGCTGACATCGTGTTGAATGGCCCAGGGATCCGCACTTAGATTTCCGTCGGCGAAGGCTTCTACAAAGGGCTCGAGCCAATCGGGGTAATCGCCAAGAAAGGGATCCAGACGGACCTCGAAGTCCGTACCAAATCCAACGCCCCGCGGGGCGCCGGTCCGATAGGTATCGTGTCGGGTCGAAAGCGCCGGGCCCAAGCCAGGCAACACCCGCAGATCATACTCATGCGTGCTCAGTCCCAGGTTGATGGAACGGGAAAGGGGAATATCGGGGACATCCCGTTCACCCTCGTGCAAATACCGCATGGCGTGGGCAACGTTGATGTTGGCCTTTGACGCTTCATCGGTGATGAGCACGGCAACGCGGCCTACGATGTCGGAGACAGGCTCGCCGCTACTCGATATCAGCATGGGAACCACGTCGCCCGTAATGGGATCGACGCCGGTAATGGTCCCCAGTCCGCCAAAGTATTGGGGATCAATGATGCGGAGCAGATTTTCGCCCAAATAGGTTTGGGCCCAACGGGGCAGGTTATCGAATTCCTCGAGCCAGTAGGCAGGAAAGGCGAACCCGTCTGTCGCGCTGGCGACGAAGCTGTGGTCGTGGTCGATATCCCAATCAATGTCGGGATTGCCCGGGATGGGGTTGGGATTCAGGGTCCACGTGGTAATGATTTCTGCGTAAGTTCCGGTATCGAGGTCGTATGCGGAGTTGGTATCGTATTGGGGAATCACCAGATTGGGCAGATTCGTATTAGGCAATCCATCGCCATCCAGATCCACCAGTATGGGGGCGGTAAGGCGAAGCTGCCCGTCGGCGTTAAGATATACAAAGGGGGCTGTTTCACCGGGGTCGTCTACGCGGCCGTTGAGGGTATTATCGATACCATCGTCGTCGAAGAGGCGTTCCATGGGAATGGGCAGCCACATGGCGTCACGCAGACCGTCACCGCTCAGGTCGATATCGGCATAGGAGTCAACAATCTCGGCCCGGGTCGGAGGACGAAAATCGGCGAAAGCGTGGGTGACCAAGCCATCGGTGGTAACAAACGGGAACGCTCCGGGTTCCCGATCGAAGGCTTCGTAATAAAAAGGCACGAGACCGAAATCGGCCAGATAATTGCTCAACGCTTGTTGATATATACCCGGTACTGCCACGCCGTTGACCGCCGATTGAACGGCTTCCATGTGGCCATCGAGCAATGGAGCCGGCGTTCGCGGTATATAAAACCCATGGTCCCGGGCAACGGTATCGCCGTTGACCTCGACTTCGGTGACAAAGGTGTCGTCAAACCAGACCTCGAACGGCACGCGCGGTATACCGCGCTGCCCGCCGTATTCGGGATGAAGAGGCGACATCGGAATGCCATCCTCATCGCGCCACCACATCCAGGGTTTCCCTGCAAACCACGATCCTTCAAAATAGGATCGCCACGCATGATCGAGCGAGGTCAGGGTCGGGTTTTCGAGTTGGTCTTTTCGGAGAAAGCTCTGGGCGATGGCAATCCCGCCATCGGCGATGAACTGGGCTTGGGCGGCGTCGCGCGCGCTGGTGGCGAGACGTACTTCCAGTCGGCTGGTGGTGTAGAAGGCAATGGTGAGCGCCAACAGCAGGGCCAACATGGCCACGACGAGCACGAGGGCGGCTCCGCGGGTTTCGTGTCGGAGTTTCATGTTGATCTTACTTCGCTTCCTTTGCGTTATCGACCGAGTTACCGGCGCGCCTCACGGCGGGACATGCCCGGTCGAAATCCTTCGCGCGGGCGCCATAGCCCCGACACTTGGTGCGGTTTGACGCCGCCTTTCCATGGCGTTCGCGCGTCTGTGCGCGGCGTTCACATCGTGTCGGCTCCCCAATCCGTCTTCCGAAGCTCGAAGCCCCGAGCGCCTAAGGTACTTTACAGGGCCGGCACATCCGCGAACTCTCCACACCGCGCTACTACTGGGATTCTACCATATCATGAGCGCGGCCATAGCCCGGTCCCGTTCCTACCAAGGCTTGGTTCGCATATAGCCCGACGGTACCTTGATGATACGATCAATAGGCCGCCGGAAATTGGGCGCGCCCAACGCGGGATTCTCGTATATTAACTCCATACGGAGACGGACCACTTCGGGCAACCTGGGATTCACGGGGGAGCCAATGAGCTCCGGCATTTCCCGAACTGCGGGATCGAGCTGTCCGGGAGGGACGAGCATCTCTCGCAGATCGCGAAAATCGAATACTTCCGAAAACGGCGCGCGCCCATATAATTCCGGGGTAAATGCAGTGACGAACTGGTCATCGACCACGATGTAGTTGTCTTGAAGGATCTGAGGTTCCGAAAGATTGTGCTGCGCATTCCAGAAGGGACGCCAGGTTATATCGGGGCGTCCCACAAAACCATACTGAAACATCACAAAATGGTCTTTGTGGGCCATATCATTCGAAGTCAATCGGGGTTCATCAGGTGGGGTGAACTCGATGCC
>PWNM01000214.1 GCA_003557825.1 Candidatus Hydrogenedentota bacterium
AACAGCAGATAGCCCAGTTCGCCGATGGAACGTATGGGGCCCTGTCGACTGAACATGCGCCCGTCCCGTTCGCCCGCCCCGCCGCCGGGACGTTCGTCCGCTTGCCCGTCCCTTACGGTGTATTGATTAAAAGCGCCCGGCGTCGGAGTATCCCTGCGCCAGTGCGTTTCGTTGCTGGGATCCCAGTTGATTCGGGGATCGTTGACCGAAGCGCCGGTGGAGCCCAACGTTTGGGGTTCATTTATTTCGAGAACAATTTCTTCTTCTTCCAAGTCGAATGTTGGCCACGTATTTAAGACCCTATCCACTATCGGTTCGTCGCCGGCATTGTAACGGACCTTGATATTTGCATTTAAGTCTATGTCTACCGCATATGTAAGCGACGCCCCTTCCGGCGATGGGGGGAGGGGGGGATCGTCATCCGGATCGTATGGATAAACCGTCTCCTCCGCATAAAACCCGAACCTAGTTAACTGATAACTGTTCGGATTACATGCAAATCCGAAATCCGGATCGCCAGGAGCGGGTCGGGGAAATCCATCAATCGGTTCATAGTTCCCACTGCCGCTCAAATTGGGCCATAGCGTGTCGAAGGGCGGACCAAAAGTAACTTCAGGCACATCATCACTGCCATACTCAACCACAAATCTTTCCGAACCTGTTACCGAAAACGGGTACCAAGTTTCGACAGTTAAATAAATCTCGTGCCTCAAAGTCTGTTCGCCGCCTGATATCCCTGTTAGTAGAAATCGATTCGAAATAACCACCTCATTGATCATGGGCACCCGCGCGGAGCTGATGCGATTGAACTGCGCATCGGGATCGTGGGCACCGGGATACAGCACATACGGCGGAACGCTATCATTCGCATAGTCATGCATAACCCCGATGAACGCCTCGATGTCCGGGATCGGATCAGGCGAAAGATCGGTCAGTACGTCCCGTATTTGGGTGAGGGTTTCGGAATCCCAGGGCGTGGTCCCACCGATATAGACCACGTTGGTATTCGCGACCAGAATGCCGTCGGGATCCACATCGGCAAAGCCCCGGGGATAGCGGGCAAAGACGTGGAGATGATCGGCAAAAGCCCCACTCAACGGCCCGAAATTCCGGGCGAGGGGTTGATTCCCCAATTGGCTCACAAACTCCGCCCCTGTGCCACTGGTCAGATAGTGAAGCTCCGGTACGCTTTCAAAGCGACGGAATTCTTCCCTGTATATATGCAACGTGGGATGCTCCGCTTCGGGCAGGATCACGTTTTCCGACCCCACGCCTCCCCGATGGAAGCGGACTTCGCCGGGATCGAATCCTCTCCGACGTTGCGGAAAATCCTCGCCTTCACGCGCGCCGATGACGTTCGCGTCTAGAAGGCCGGAATTATTAACCACCAGGAAAGCGTATTCTCCGTAAAAGTCGCCAGTAACCGGGTCATTCAATGGGAGCCAATCAACACCTCCATCATAATGGACGCCGTCGTAAGGGCCCCCGGCCACGCCCAAGGGAAACACATCCCGCCGAAGACTCATGGGAACAAAAATGGCAGGCGAGGTAACGGTTCCGTCTCCCAACAAAGCCACTTCGTATCGCTCCACATCACCCTCGTACGGAAATCCATCAACAGGCGGATATACTACGAGGCCGCCCGCCATCAGGTCGTCGGTGATATGTTCGCTCAATACGCGATAGAGCGCCGTTTGAACCAGATGTCGCGTTCTGATCACATCCAGGTAGGACCGGGCGGCCAGCCGCTCGGTGCGCATGAGAATGGCAAAAGCTACCCCGAAAATCAGCAGCATAGAAAGGAGACCAAGAACGATGATAAGGGCAATGCCATCTTTGCCTCTCGTTAGTGATTCGCACTTAAAGGGTATATTTGTCATTACTATTCCCTGAAGGCCAGCGCCCGCTCCCGATTCGGAAAGAAAACGCGCGCGTTGAAACGACGAACATTGTTATCCACATAGCGACGGGCTTCGTCTTCATCCAGTTCCCACAAAGTCGCGGCTCGCTCCGCATCGGCTTCGTCCAACAGTTCTATGTAGATGTCCACCCATAGCGGCAGGACGTGGCCCTCCTGGGTGGAATCATAGCTCCAGCGATATTCCTCCCCATCCTCGCTGTAGGCCCATACCTCGAACGCCGCGACGTTCTCCGCAATGGTTTCCAGATCCCTCAATGCCGGATTGCGCGTGTCGAACCAATCAGGCTCCATGTTTTGCCACCAGAGGTGATTGCCCGTGGGATTTGGGGGCCGACCATAGGGGCCCTGCGCCCGGTTATCGGCCGAATCGAAGACGGTCCTCGTCCGGCGGGTCCGAACCAAGCGGTAACGATTCTCCATCTCCTCGACAACAAGATTACCTCCGGAGTCCAGATAGCTTCTGGTCATCGGCGCCACAAAATATACGAACTGATTGGCCGTTCTGCGAAAATAGCTTCCCCCAGAACGAACCATGGCCACAAAGCAAACTTCGTCGCTTTGCGCCCCGTACGTCCTCCAAGAATCGGCGGTATATCCAGGAGGTACATAGAAAATATCCTGATCGCTGTTCAGCTTAAAGGCAATCATTTCATCCGCAATGGCCATGCTCATCTCCCGTACCAGGAAATCCATGATGACGCGACCCTCCGTCGCGGTCACCACGCGCTTGGTGCCCATCTGGAACATCTCGGTTGTATCGGTATATACACGCGCCATCATGAGGACGATGATGACAAGAATCCCCATGGCCACCATCAGTTCGATCAGCGTAAATCCTTTCCGGCTGCGCGACATTCTCTTACAAACGGGGTTCATCCTGTGGTTATGTGACTTATTGCTGACCATGATTGTACAATTCCGTATAGAACAAATACGTGGGATCGTCGGGCCCGAATTCGCCGGGTCGAACATACAGGCGAACAATCTTTCGACGATCACTATGATCGATGATTTCCAGCCGATATCGTATCCCGTAATCCAAATATCGTTCCCCGTCGCCGAGTCCGCGGGTACCATACTTGAAATATCGAATCGTCTCCCAAGTATCCCCGGTCTCTTCAATCCTAAGACTGTCCGGGTCATACCAGACATCCGGCGCCGGCGGGGGGAGCTGTATGGCGGTTCGTATGCGATCCCATCGCTGAATGGCCGCCTGCGCGCGCACCCCGTTCAACACTTCCTCCGCAAACAGCGCCGCCTGGGTTTCGTCGATGGCCCGTTTGTTCATTTGCATACCGGTGGGAAACAAACCGAACAGGGCCAGAAGTCCCACGCTCAGAACCAGTAGCGCCAAGGCGATTTCCACCAGTGTAAAACCCGATGTCCGATGGCTGTTCATGGGGAATCCTCCGGATTGTACTCGCGCACCCTGGCCTGCCCGGTTTCAGGGCGAATCTCCAAACCAAAAATTGTCGCATCCGGCCTGAATACTAAATCCTGAAAAACCCCGTCTTCTATCTCGACCCATCCTTCCGTAATATAAACACCTTTTGGATTGAACCCTGCATGCATCATGGAGCCGTCGGGACGGAACGTGAAGGCCAAGACCCATTGTTCATTGCCCTCTGAATCCGGGAAAGGAACCTCCTTTGCATACGCCTCACGACCGGCCGAAAGAGGAACTTGCATGAAGATATTTCGAATTTCTTGATCTTGTACTTCATCCGGCAATCCAAACTCGTCCTCGAATACCACGCCGGTGGGAAGTCTGCGCCAATCTCCAACATATCCGTCCCGCTCCCCGTATACCGCATACGCTCGATATGCCAATTCTATGGTTTCCGATGTGTAATCCAGTATGGGCCTGCCCGGGTGCGGCGAAATGTCGGGGAAAAGAATATGCACATTCTGGCGCGTGGTGATGGCGTGCTGCCGGGTCAATGGAATCGTCGTGCTCAGTTGAAACATCGCTGTGCGCATCTGTGCGTCGCGACCCATCCCCGTAAACGCCGGGATGGTCACGGCCATGATCAACGCCATGATCCCGATTACAACGAGCAATTCGATAAGGGTGAATCCGGCCCCGCCGGCCGTCTGGTGATCTCGATGTTTCACGTTGCTGTTGTCCTTTTCGCCCGCCGGTTGCCTGCCCAACCTCAAAA
>PWNM01000075.1 GCA_003557825.1 Candidatus Hydrogenedentota bacterium
AAAAGATAAGCTTGCTCTTCAACGATTAAAAGAAGCCGCTGAGAAAGCTAAAATTGAACTTTCAACTTCAATGGAAACCGAAATTAACATTCCTTTTGTCACTTCTGACAGTTCCGGACCAAAACATCTTTATTTAAAACTTACACGTGCGAAATTGGAAGAATTGGTTAAAGATTTTATTGAAAAATCAATGGAAGTTACCAAGAGAACTCTTGAAAGCTCAAAAATGGATAAAAAAGATATAGAGGCAGTTGTTTTAGTTGGAGGGCAAACAAGGATGCCGAAAATTCAAGAAGAAATTAAAAACTTTTTCGGAAAAGAGCCAAGCAAAGAAATTAATCCTGACGAAGTGGTTGCTATCGGAGCCGCAATACAGGGAGAAATTATGCTGGCCAAAGAAGAAGGAAGAAAACCGGAAGGGGACGTTAAAGACATGTTGCTTTTGGATGTTTCTCCGCTTTCTTTAGGTATAGAAACATTAGGAGGAGTTAATACCGTTTTAATACCCAAAAATACAACTATACCCGCTTCAAAAAATCAGATTTTCTCTACGGCAGTTGATAACCAAACCTCGGTTGAAGTCCATGTATTGCAAGGAGAACGTCCAATGGCTAAAGACAATAAATCTTTAGGAAGATTTATTTTAGATGGAATTCCTCCGGCAAAAAGAGGAATGCCTCAAATTGAAGTTTCTTTTGATATCGATGCCGACGGGATTTTAAATGTTTCTGCCAAGGATAAATCAAGCGGAAAATCTCAATCGATTAGAATTGAAAGTGCTTGCGGTATTTCTAAAGAAGAAGTTGAAAAAATGAAAAGAGACGCCGAACAACACGCAGAAGAGGACAAGAAAAAACAAGAATTAATTGAAGTTAAAAATCAAGCGGAAAGTGCAATCTATACTGCCGAGAAAACTTTAGAAGACGCCAAGGATAAAATAGATGATTCAAAGAAAAACGAAGTTCAAGGGAAAGTGGATGAGTTGAAAAAAACAAAAGATACTGATAATATGGAAGATATAAAAAACAAAACAAACGAATTAATGGAGGTTATTCAAAAAGTAGGAGCCGATTTGCACAAGCAACAACAGCAAGATAACCAACAAGGTAATCAAAAAGGAGACCAACAACAAGATAATCATCAAAAAGATTCTTCTCAAGAACAAAGCTCCGAAGATGATAAGGACGCCGAAGAAGGGGAGTATAAAGAAAAATAAAAATCAAAATAAAAAATGAAGCTAAAAGTTATTTATTGCTTTTAGTTTTCATTTTAATTGCGCTATGAAAGATTATTATCAAATATTGGGAGTGTCTCGAAATGCTTCCAAAGAAGAAATAAAAAAAGCTTATAGAAAATTAGCTCATAAATATCATCCTGACAAATCAGGTGGCGATGAGAAGAAATTTAAAGAGATCAACGAAGCATATCAAGTTCTTTCCGATGAAACAAAAAAAAGCCAGTACGATCAATATGGCACGGTTTTTGAAAATCAAGGATCTTCTCCCGGAGGAGGTCAAGGGTTTAATTATCAAAATTGGGGTGATTTTGGCGGTGGTTTTGATTTTGATATGGGAGATATCGGAGACATATTCGAAGAAGCTTTTGGATTTTCTTCACCCGGAAGAGCTGGAGATAAAAGAAAAGGAAAAAGCATAGAGGTTGATTTGGAAATTCCTCTTGAAACAACCATTAAGGGAGAAGAAAAGGAATTTAATTTAATGAAATTTGTTTCGTGCTCTCGTTGTCAAGGAGAAGGAGCCGAGCCGGGAACCAATAAAAATCAATGTTTTTCTTGTCGTGGTACGGGAAAAGTTCAACAAATTAAAAAAACCATATTCGGTTCGTTTACCAAAGTTACGATTTGCCCTGAATGTGGAGGAGAGGGCCAAAAGCCGGACAAGCCGTGTAATGTTTGTTCGGGAGAAGGAAGAGTTAAAAAAGAAGAAAGAATTAAAGTTTTCATTCCGGCCGGAGTTGACAATAATCAAATTTTAAAAGCGTCGGGAAAAGGCCATGCCGGCAAAAAAGGAGGACAACCTGGTGATCTTTATATCAAAATTACCATTAAAGAAGATCCAGTTTATAAAAGAAAAGGGGATGACTTGTATCGAAATTTGGCGATTAATTTTTCCGAAGCCGTTTTTGGTGGGGAAAAAGAATTTGAAACCATTGACGGAAAGAAAATTTCTGTTAAAATTCCTTCGGGAACTGATTCCGGAAAAATTTTAAAAATTTCAAATAAAGGAATTCCTCATTTTTCGGGCTTTGGGCGCGGAAATTTATATTTAAAGCTTACGATTATAACACCCAAAAAATTAACAAGAAAACAAAAGGAGTTAATAAGAGAAATCAAAAAAGAAGGGTTATAACAAACACGCCTCGCTAACTCAATGGTAGAGTAACGGCCTTTTAAGCCGGTGGTTGTAGGTTCGAGTCCTACGCGAGGCACAAATTAAAAAAAATGGCATAGGTTTCACCTATGTCATTTTTTTTATTGAGAGAAATCCCACCCCAGGGGTGGATCTCACCCCTGGGGTGGGATTTTGGTTTAGAAGTTGGGTTGGTGATAGTTGATTAATAAATATAATTTTGATAAGATATTGCCATATGAAAAATTATCATAAATTATTACTTTTTTTAGGAGTGGCAATTCTTATTTTTGTTAGCTTTGTTTTTGGATATGTTACAAAAGAAATCAGGATGAGAGAATACTTTGCCGAACCCCAAGAGGTTGATTTTTCGCTTTTATGGGAAGCTTATAATTCTATTAAAAAAAATTATATTAATGCCGACGATATTGATTATCAAAGATTGGTTCATGGATCGATTTCAGGAATTATTCGCTCTTTAGGTGACCCTCATAGTGTTTTTTTTAATCCCGAGGATACAAAAAGATTTCTGGAAGATGCCGATGGTGAATTTGAAGGAGTTGGTATGGAAGTTGGAATAAGAGACGATAAATTTCAAGTGATAGCCCCTTTAAAAGGAACTCCGGCTGATAGAGCAGGATTAAAAACGGGGGATTTAATACTTGAGATAGATGGAAAATCAACCGCCAATTTATCCGTTGAAGAATGCGTAAGGCTTATAAGGGGACCTAAAGGAACAGAAGTAACTTTAACTATCCTAAGAGAAGGATGGTCTGATTCAGAAAAAATAACAATCGAAAGAGATGTTATTGAATTACCTTCTCTTGAATGGGAAATAATTGAAAATAATTTAGCTCATGTTGAATTTTATCATTTTCATAAAAATGCGGAAAAAGATTTTAGCGAAATGGCTCTTAGTATTTTAAACAGTCCGGCAGAAGGGATTATTTTGGATTTAAGAAATAATACAGGTGGATATCTTGGGGTTTCTAAAAATATAGCAGGATGGTTTTTTGAAAAAGGAGATTTATTTGTAATTCAGGATTTTGGAGAGCATCAAGAAAAAATCTATACGAAAGGAACAGGGCGTCTTTTAAAATATCCCATAGTGGTGATTATCAATCAAGGATCCGCTTCTGCCTCGGAAATATTGGCCGGAGCTTTGCGTGATCATAAAAATTCTCCTTTAGTTGGAAAAAGATCTTTCGGGAAAGGTTCGATTCAAAGATTAAATTATTTAAGCGATGGCTCTTCAATTAAAATAACCGTAGCCAAATGGCTTACCCCCGACGGGACCCCTATATCGGAAGAAGGATTAGATCCGGATTTTGAAGTTGATTTGGATAAAGACGATGAAGTTGACTATCAGTTAAATAAAGCGGTTGAATTATTAAAAGAAATGATATAAAATGAAATTACGAAATAATATTAAATTAATATTTTACTTAGAAGTAATTAAAAAATAAATAAATTAATTATGAGCATAGGGGGCGAGATTATCGTTCACTATAGCTTACTTGAATATGAAAGTAATTCTTATTGACAATGTTGAAAATCTTGGAAAAAAATATGAAGTAAAGGAAGTTAAACCGGGGTACGCTAAAAATTATTTGTTTCCCAATAAATTAGCCGAGCCCGCAACCGAAAAAGCTCTAAAATGGCTTGAGGTTCAGTCGGAAAATATTAAAAAAG
>PWNM01000297.1 GCA_003557825.1 Candidatus Hydrogenedentota bacterium
CCCGCCCGCACCACCCGCACGCCCAACCAAGCCACAGGGAACACGCGTCGGGGCAAACAGAGCCAAACAAAATGTTGGTACTACCGAGCCGTCCATGATCAGGCATCGCCCTTTAACCCAGCCCCCCTCATGGAGTTGGAGCATCGGCCTCATTTTAATCCTGATTGCCACCGCCCGAATTGCCATGGCCCTAGGGAATCCGGGCTCGTATGTGGATGAATACCTCCACATCACTGCTGCACTAGGCATGGATGATGCACCCTATATGCGCGGCCTCTATGTCACCCACATCGTCCGCCTTGCCTTGGATTTCTTCGGCTACTCATTGCCGGCCTTAAAACTCATTCCCGCCACCTTAGGCATCATCAATACGCTTCTTGTATGGCGAATATCAAGGCATCTATTCCGCTCCAACCCCTATGTCCTGCTCACCCTCTTTCTCTATGCGGCATCGCCGTGGGTAATATTCAACCATTTTTACATCCGGACCTATGTTTTCCTCGAATTAACCGTTCTCCTTTTGCTCTGGTTCGGTGTTTCATTAATTCGCCATCGGCCGACTGAAAAGAGCGTCGCTGCAACCGCCCTCCTCGCCATTCCCATCACAACCATATATTTCTTTTTCACGCATGACTCATCCAAGATCATTCCCGTCTTTCTCTTGGCCCTTATATTTTCTTTCTTTCTCGGAAAGAGCCTCTATTCCCAACCCAACTGCACGGGGAAAGCCATTCGCGCCTTGACGTCTACTCTTCGCTGCCCCAGACAACGAACATGGCTTCTGCTCGCGTTCTTTGGCGCCATCATCGCTTCCCTAGCAAGCAACCAAAACTACCTCACAAACCACCTAAGTTCTATGACCGGCTTCGAAATGATTCACAACGATGCCGCGCACAAATTCCAGGAATATTTCCTCACCCTAAACATCATCTTCACTATACTTCTTGCGATCGGCTTATTTAAGGCTCTCGAGAGGCCATGGACCGCTCCCGCACTCGTTCTCATCGCCTCATCCAGCCTCCTTTTCTTTCATAGCATTGCTGGATATCAATTTCAAATGCTAAGAGCCATATTCTATTTTCAGGGTCCGTTCACCATGGCCGCAGTTTACGGATTATCACGTTTGGATGGCAGCTTACCGCCCAAGGCAATCATAGCTGTCGCACTGGTCGCCACCGTGTACACCAACTACCCGAGGCCAATGGCCGAGTGGCTCAAAAAACCCGATATTCCAAAAGAAATCACTTACCGAGACTATTCACGAGCCTTCGATGCAGCAAGAGCAAGCGGGCAACCGCTATTTGGCCTAACCGTCCTCGCCGAAGGTATAAGCCGTTTCCATAAGGCTCCGTTCCCCCGGAAAGGGATCGACGTCACGGTTTGGCAACCTCCGGAACGGGTCAAGCCCTACCTCGATGATTTTCTTTCCGCGTATCCTGACGCCGTACTCCTACTGGACGGAGAGGGTTTTTCCCGATTCCGCGATCATGGGTTTGATCAAATCCTGGCCCGTAAGGTACGTCCGCGCCATTTCTCCGGATATATTTTCCTCTATGATCCATCACAATCGCCCACTGTACCACCGTAGGCACACTCATCCCGAATCCGACCGTGATCCAGAACAGGCGTTCCCGCCGTACCGCTGATTCATGGTTCGGACAACCTCGAGATTTCGGTATCCGACAACTTCGTCCGGTTCGAGATACGCACCTTCCGACCACTCGTTCCAAGCATTGATGAAAATCATGTCTCGCCCCTTACTTAACTCGACCCGCGTCAATTGCTCCAGCCAGTGCGCAAAACGCTCCGGCGAAACGCCGGTGAAGAAGCGGGACTTGTCACCGTAACGAGCGGTATTATCCCAGTCAACAATAATACTTTGTAAATGATCTTCCGGGTCACGTTCTGCCAACTCAATAATCCGCTGACAGAACTGATCATAGTCATATGCTTTGGCCCCGCTGAGCCGATGCTTCACCAAGGCCAGTGGCAACTGCATTGCTTCCGGACAGCTGCGCAGAAAGCACTCGAGTTTACCCATTAAAAGCCCTCGATTTGACCCTTCCGAATTCATAATATAACGGGGTTGAAAGCGGAGATGGGCATCAAGGCATGCCGTGGCCTTCTTTTCCACAGCAAGCGGGTAGGATCGCAATCCAATAAAGTAAACACCGGGCAGACCCTCCTTAACCGCGAGATGATTGAAAAACGCGACATAGCGGCACAAATGCGGATTCAGCTCGGGCCGATAAATAAAAAATACGGGCCGACCGTCGATCCTGATATAACGATGATCGCTGAAATACGCCACAAGATAATAAAAGTGCTTCGCCCAAATTTTTGGATCTGGCCGATGGCTCTGACGCAAAAGAATCTCGGGATTCCCAACCCACTGGCGAGTCCACGATTCATTCGCCCAGGTAAAACAGAATTTCAGATTGTGGCTTTTGTCCTGCAGAAAATATTCCGCGGGGCGCCCCAGCATTAGGCGGCCGTCAAACCAGTAGTGGTAAAAATTGAACGCATACAAGCCGAAGCGCTCGGCAAGTTCCGCCTGCCTCGCGACCGCATCCGGATCGGATAGATCGTAGAAATTCCCACCCAATGGCTTGCGAGGTTGGCGCTGCCGTGAAGAGTGCGCCCGGGCGTGCCGTACGAGATCCCAGTCGGTAAAACCGCTTCCCCACCAGCGATCGTTTTCCGGAATCTGCTGAAACTGAGGAAAATAGAAGGCTACGTATTTCATCTAGCTAGGGGCTTGAGAAAGCTTCCTAGCAGGACTTTGAACGGCTTTGGAAGCCTTTGGGTCTGCTGAATTTTATGTATGGTATATCGCAGAAAGCTTCGGAGAACCTGGGCGTAGGGAGCCTGGTGATTGATATAAAGGTGCCCTTCGGCCCGATAAGAATCGGAGATCGGCTCCACAGTCGGCACCGGCCGCTGCAGGGGCGCGCAGAGAGAAACAGAGACGGTTAGGAGAGCATCGTAGTCGCGAATCATCTCAATGGTATCGCGTACAGGCATTGCCTGGAGGTTGCCGCGGGCCGTTGCAATCTGATCAGGCTCGCGATGGAGACGGCGCAAGAGATTCAGGAGATCGGCCGGAGTCGGCGGGAACAGCCAACCGTCGGTGCCGTGGCGGATGCGATCGGCGAATGCCCCTAGGTCGGTGGCGGCGACGGGAATCCCTGCCGCACGAAGTTCGCTCAGGGTATAGCTGAAGGTCTCCGGAACGGTGGACAGGAGCAGGCCCATATCGGGATCATGCCGCGCGAGGAGGCCACCAAGGGCCTCACGCTCGTAGTGTTCCGCGATCAAGGTAACTCCAGGACGACGAGCCAACCTGCGCCCGTCTTCACCCGATCCGATTAGCAGGACTTCGGCAAATTCTGCCATTTCGCGTAAAACGGGCTCGAGCAATGCGCCGCCCTTGTGTGACGCGAGACTTCCTAAAATTACGAGCCGCAATGGGGCACCCGATGCGACGTTTTCCGTTCGGCGTGCCCTTGCGAGCAGTGCCGACAAGCTTGCGTCAAGGCCATGCTCGATCACGGCAATGGGCATGGGGCCCAGCGCTGGCAACAGAGACCTCCATCGGCCCGCAACGGACTTGGTGGGAGCCACCAGGCGCATATGAGGCTGCTGCAAGCGAATGGAAAATTGCTCGCGCAGTGCAACCCAGTGGGCCACGGGCTCCACCCGGAAGAACCGATGCAAGGGATTACGGCCTAGACAGTCCTTGAGACGATCGCCCTCACATGCGTTGCAAGGAACACCGAAGGTAGCCACGATGGGCGGACAGACCGGATAGAAATCGTGGAGTATTATCGTGGTCGGAAGCGCCGTGTCCAATACATCCAGCGAGTGTCCGATCAACGAGGAAACCAATAATGACTCTACCGCGAAGGTCTCCAGGATCTCTTCCAGAAGACACCGGTACTCGTGATGACCCGCTACGGTCGAAAGGATCGGCTCGGTGAGGGTCCAACTTCGCCACGGAACATCCATGCACGCCGAGCGATAGAGCGCCAGTGTCTGTCCGAAGGCGTCCCAATGCC
>PWNM01000268.1 GCA_003557825.1 Candidatus Hydrogenedentota bacterium
ATGTAGCCGTCACGGTCCAACACCAATGTCAGTTGGGTATGACCGCCGGTTGCCCAGCCCATCTGAACAGGGAACACATGCGTGGTCCAATTTTTTGAGCCAAGTTTTCGTTGGGCAATGGTTAAAAAGCGATCCTTGTCATAGTAAGCTATGTATTGAAGGTCACCAACGGTAATCAGATTTGGCGGTCCTGTGTAATGAGCCGACCAGACGGGTGCTGTATCTATGATTTTAACAATCTTCTGATTACGATCCGCAAGGACGCAAGGCGTTGCATCGTCAACGGCTGGTATGGATTGTGCACCGGTTTGGGCACACATCATAACTAAATAAATGAATGTCATAGCTGTTTTGAAAAACCGACCGATCTTCATGTTTTAAAAATTTTTTGTGTTGAAGAGTATTGCATCAAGCGAAGAATAGAAATATATGCGGTAATGTACCGAATTGATTCACTTTTTCAACCCACCCCTCAAATATTTTGCATGAAAACCGTGAATCTCAATTCCGGAACCGCCGGATCAGCGTTTCCAGGTAGCGCGATTTGAACTGGTCGCTTGCCATAGCCTGCTTGATCGGCGTCAGCTTCAGAACAACGCCAAGAATCGCCGCCATGGCCCGGTGGCTGTACAGGGCCCGGTTGTCGAAAATCAGATGCTGCAGCTTGCCCCGCTCGATGGCCATCATCACCACCCGGTGTGTTGAATCGATCGGCGTAATTACCCGCTCATCACGCGCCACAAGCCGGATGGCATCCTTGCTGCAAGCCCTGACGCACAGGCCGCATCCCAGGCAGATATCCTCGCTCAGCCGGGCTTTCTGCCTTTTCGGCTGACTGGGATCGTTTGCCGAAACCAGTCCGATCGCCTCGACCGGACAGGCCTGGACGCACCGGATGCAGCCGTTGCACTTCTCCTCATCGATTTCCGGCAGAAAATTGGTGGTGTGGACCGGGTGGAGCATGCCGAAACGGCGTGCGGCAATCATGGCCTCGCAGCAGCATCCGCAGCAGTTGCAGATGAAATTCACGCCCTGTCGCACATTTTCCCCGAACTGCACAAGATTGTTGTCATACGCCTGCTGAAGCAGGTCCAGGCCCTCTGCGACATCGACCGGACGTGCAAACCCGTGCCGAACCAGGGGATCGGCGGAATTGTTGAAGGTCATACAGATATCCATGGGCGCATTGCACGCCTTGTCCATATGATGCATTTTGTGCCGGCAGTAGCAGATGCCGATAGCCCGTTTTTTTGCTGTCCGGATCACCTCGCTGGCCCTTTCGTAGTCCAGCACATGCAGGGAGTTGTCGGAAGGAAGCGCCGGTTCGTGCACAAACGTCCGTCCGAGCTGCGTTTCACCATCGGTAAAAAGAGTCTTGATGAAATCCTCCTCCACGTTCAGGTATTCATAAAAAAGCTCGCTGAGGACTTTCTGGTCGATATCGCCCCGGGTGCGCATCAGGGAGAATTCGAAAAAACCGGCCATGGGCGGGGGGAGGGTGTAGGTGGTGGTCCCGTTTTTCTCAACATCCAGCAATATGGCCTTGTCAGCCAGTTTTTCAAGCACCTTTTGGGCATCGGCAAGAGGCATCTTCCAGATTCCGGCCGCCTTTTTTGCCGTGAAGGGTTTGATCGGGATCTGCGATAAAAGCTCGGCCTCCTTTTCCTCCATCAGGATGCTCAATATGTTGAAAAGCAGTTTGGTGGGAGGAGCTCCCTGGGGAAAGCGGTTCAGCCGGTCAGCCAGTGCTGTGTAACCTGATTTCATTACATGATGCGACATGGCCTTGCCCTCCCAATTATACCGTTCTTGTGTGCGATAATACCTTTTTTGTGCGTGATAACGACCCAGGCTTAACCTGCATGGCAGGAACTTTATAAGTGTTATAATGTAATGATTTTTCCTGCATCTCAAAACAACGCCTCGTAAGGTAATATCAGGTTGAAAACGGTGTTTTAATGCGTGAAATAAAGATTTTACTTATTATACGGCCATGAAATATGATAGTCCAAAAAGCGAAGGCGAAATACTTCCAAACAAGCTCGGATTAACCGATCCCTGAGACAATTAGTTCCAAAATGGAATTGATTGAGTTAACTGCACCGGCCCACGCCGAATTTCTATTTATCCATCCGTTTCGAGAAGGCAATGGTCGAACAGCTCGTCTATTTTCGAATTTAGTGGCACTCAAACACGGATATGAACGATTTCACTTCGATAAGATCAAAGAAAGCCGGATGAACGAGTACATTAAAGCTGTTCAATCAGCAGCATAAAAGAAATATGAACCGATGAAAAAACTATTCAGGGATTTGGAGAGTAACTAGACTTATAGAACTCTTGAAGGACTTCCTTGCGGATTCTTTCAGCGTCACTTTTAGGAATATTGATGCCTTCGATTTTGTGGGAAGCCAATTGACTTCTCATGGCTTTGCGAGAAATCTTTTCCAGCTCAGAATATGTCTTATAAAGCTTTTTCATTGTTGAAAAATAAACAAAATACATGAAAATTTAAAGGCTTATGTCAGCATTATTATATCTTGCTTGTGTTTGATAATATCCTTCATTTGTGTGCCAGTATCCTGCTTGCCAGTGAAAATATCTTTGTTTTTTGTTGATCATACTTTGCTTGAAGGGATCGTACTCTGATGGTGTTTGATGATGTCCCGGTAATCAAAGTTTGTCAGGGTAAAAAGCGTTATCGTTGTATATCTTATTGTATAAGCAGTCTGTCTTAGAGGTCGCACCACATCTTTATTTTTCTGAATGCCTGGTAAAATACCAGTATTACAATTATTAAAGAGAATAGAGAAAACACGTGAGACTGTGGCGGTAGTACCGACTTTAGATGTATTTATTAAAAAGTACGGTTTCATGGGAGGGAGCGGTTGAATAAAAACCGGAATAAACCGCATCCAAATATGATCATCTGTTGATTAAAAAAATCATTACCGGCATATTAGCTCGAAAAAATGGAAAAGAGTCCCATTACCACCACTTCCCGCAAAGCCCGCCTGCTGTCCCTTGATGCGCTCAGGGGCTTTGACATGTTCTGGATCATAGGCGGCAATCAACTGATCATCTTTCTTGCCGCCTTGCAGGGCCTGGCATGGCTGCAACCCGTTGCCGATCAGATGCGTCATGTATCATGGGAGGGCTTTCATTTTTATGATCTCATTTTTCCGCTGTTCATGTTCATTTCGGGAGTGGCTATCCCATTTGCCATAACATCAAAAGTGGAAAAAGGGGTGAGCAAAAACAGTTTGCTGCTAAAAATCATCAAGCGAGGCCTCGTGCTGGTTGTTTTTGGCATTATCTATAATGGCGCCCTTCAGCACGGTTTTGAAGATGCACGCTATGCCAGTGTTCTGGGGCAGATTGGTATTGCCTATGTACTGGCCGCTGTCATCGTGCTCTTTAACCGGTCAATGATGATGCAGGGATTGTGGCTGGCAGTCATCCTCGGGTTTATCGCACTGCTGCAGCTGGTTGTTCCCGTTCCGGGATATGGTGCCGGAAATTTTGACCGGGTCATGAGCATCAATGCTTGGCTGGATCAGCTGCTTTTGCCCGGAAGGCTAATCGGTGGGACATACGACAACGAAGGCATATTGAACGTCATTTCCGCGTCATCGGTTACCCTTTCGGGAGCCCTGGCCGGGGCAATCCTTCGCAGTAAAAAATGGTCACCCAATCAAAAAACACTCATCATCGGAATTTCCGGATTGATTCTGGCAGGCGTTGCCTTGCTGTTGTCCCCCTTCTATCCCATTATCAAGAACATGTGGACGGTCCCGTTCAATCTTCTGACTGCCGGATTGAGTGCCCTGCTTCTGTCACTCTTTTATTTTCTGATCGATGATTTGTAATAATTCTATCAGGCCATCTTCCTAATTGATTAGAAATGTTTACAATCTCAGTTCCAGTTTGTGAAAATAATGCTATATGTTTTCTCATAATTTTATTTATTAAGCCCAGAAAGATCTAAATTTTCTGATATTACTTTTTACTAATTCTAAGTTAATATGTTCTCTAGGAGTATTAAT
>PWNM01000140.1 GCA_003557825.1 Candidatus Hydrogenedentota bacterium
CGGATCTTCGGGGCGGCTATGGCCTATTGTTCGGTATTGGGACTGGTCAATTGCTCGAAGAATTGCTGAGTCAGTCGGATGTTCATATTACGGCATTTGACCCGGATCCAGCCAAGGTTGAAGAAGCACGCAAACGTTTTGTCGAAACGGGCCTGTACGGCGGCCGTGTCGCAGTTCGCGAAGGCGACCCCGTCTCCTTGCGTCTCCCCCCGTATATCGCCAGTATCGTTGTATCGGAAGACCCCCAAAGCATAGGTCTGCCGATAGACCAGGCGTTGGTACAAGCCCTCTATCATCCCCTTAGACCGTATGGGGGTATCATCTACCTACCGTTCGAAAACGAGACACAAGATGCTGCTGTGAGGGCTGTCCATGCAAGCACTCTCGAAAACTATGAGCTGCACCGTCATGCTGACCACATCATTGTTACACGTCCGGGCCCATTGCCCGGCTCGGGCGTGTGGACCCATCAATATGCCGATGCAGGAAACTCGGCATTTTCTGCTGACAATCGGGTAAGGGCCCCATTGGGCATTACGTGGTTCGGAGGGACAGACAACCACAGGGTGCTGCCGCGTCACATGAACGGACCGATCCCCCAGGTGATAGATGGTCGGTTGATCATCTTGGGCCCTCATCGCCTTTCCGCACGTTGCGTCTATACGGGCGTCGAGCTTTGGTATGTCGAGTTGCCGAAAGTGGGAGATTATTTTACTGACTGGGATTCGGAAGCTCAGGAATGGCCCTATCAGTTCCCGAACAGCCCGGGCGCCAATTTTATTGGTAGTCCCTATGTTTCAACAACGGATAGCGTCTATCTTATCTACAACGACGAATGCTTACGAATCGACACCACGACGGGAGAGATCCTAGATGCATTTTTGATGCCAGAGAGGGATGAACTACGTCTTTTTGCCCGTAATCCACTTACCGAGCAGCTACTGGTATCTTACGGCGCACAGATCCAAGAAGGCGATGAACTCCGATGGGGAAGCATTCGCTGTTATGCCGACACCCTTATTGTTGCCGCTTACCCCCACCTGTTTGATGAGCAACGGCCTGGACGCCCCGATAACTGGAACATGACATCGAGTGAATTCATCATTGCAATGAATCGATATTCCGGTAAGATCATGTGGGTTCATCAGGCCCAATATGGTTTTCGCCATAACGCTATCGCAGCAAGCTCAAGCAGGGTGTTTCTAATCGATAATCTGTCTGAAGAAATTCAGAATCGCCTGGATCGTCGTGGTATCGATCCAGAGATCCGGCCACAAATTCGTGGCTTGGACATACAAACAGGCGAGGTAGTTTGGGTCCATGACAGAATGGTCTGGGACCATGATCCCTGGATGGAAGAGGACAGAGTATTTGGCACGTCCCTGAGTTACTCGGAACCTCATGACATTCTTGTGCAATCGGGTCATCCTGGCCGACGCGCAGCACTTCCGGATGAACCCCGAAACCTCTTGCATGCGTTACGTGGAGAAGACGGCGAAACGCTCTGGGCGCGATATAGCCCTCAACGACGTTCTCCTTTGGGAATGCATGCTTCTTGGGGCTACATCCTTGGAAGCACAGGGGAGGATGCGGTAAACATGCTGACTGGCAGACCAAAATCCCGTACTAACCCCGTGACCGGGGAGACGGAAAACTGGTCATGGGTAGGCGCCCTTCGCTGTGGCACCCAAAACTATAGTGAGCATCTGATCCTGTTCCGTTCGGGCGCGGCTGGGTACACGGACCTATCTGGAGGCGCAACGACGGGTAACATCACAGGATACCGACCGGGATGTACCAATAACATGATCGTGGCAGACGGCATGCTTAATTCCCCCGAGTATTCGCGCTCGTGCTCCTGTAGCTATCAGCACCAGACTTCCCTGGGGCTGGTGCATATGCCGGAAAACGAGATGTGGACTTTCAACACCTTCGCCGATCCCCTTCCGGGTTCCATCCGGCGCATTGGAATTAACCTGGGCGCGCCTGCTGGTCGGCTTGATGCAGAACGGGATGTGCTCTGGGTCGAATATCCCGCGTTGGTGGGTCCCACGCCCGACATACCTGTCGAGCTCCATACCGAGGGCGATGTGCATTGGTTTCGGCATCATTCTGCATTTGTTGACCAGGAAAACGACGGCCATAGATGGGTGGCGGCATCGGGCATCGAGGGCAATGTCACATTTAAAATCGATAGTCTATACGCTGATACCATCGATGGCATTGCAGCTACATATACGGTTCGAATGCATTTTATTGAGCCGAATAGAAGCGTGGCGCGGGGGCAGCGGATCTTTCACGTAACAGTCCAAGGAGAACCTGTTCTTAGTAACTATGATATTCTGGCTCGTACTGGGGGCCCGATGCGGGTCGTTGTAGAAGAAGCAAACCATGTCAGGCTGGACGAAAGTGGTGAGATAACGGTCGAACTCAAGCCAGCGACAAAATCCGAATACGGCCCCGTATTGGGCGGGATCGAAATCCTTTTGAACGAATTGATGTAAACCCGCTTGCGTCGAAAACGCCCCAGACGTTTCCTCAGTTGACTCCGGTACAAAGTCAGGCGGATTTTTGCGTGGATTTCGCGGACGAAACGCCTTGGTAATATTGCATGATGGGGCGATAGGCATCGCGGTTTGTGTTTGCATGAAGATGAAAGTGCCAAACTCGGCACACTAGTAATAGGGGGATCCATGTACCAGTCGGACAACGCTCCTGTTTCGGTCACTCAACTGGAAGACATGCTCAGTTGTCCCACAACAGGGACTATCGAGGTGCTCGGGAGTATCGAAGGGGATTTGCTGATACTCGGAGCAGGCGGGAAAATGGGGCCCAGTCTTGCCCTGATGGCTCGGCGTGCCTCGGAGATGGCCGGCGTAGACCGTCGCGTCATGGCTGCGTCACGGTTCAGTTCTCCGGATGCCCGCGTCTATCTGGAACAAAATGGAGTGGAAACCCTTGTCAGCGATCTCCTGCGGCCAGGCGCGCTAGAATCCTTGCCCGAAGCGGAGAATATCATCTTCATGGCCGGAATGAAGTTCGGCTCGACACATAATCTTGGGCTAACGTGGGCAATGAATGCCTACCTACCAGGATTGGTATGCGATCGCTATCGGCACAGCCGGATGGTGGTGTTTTCAACCGGTAACATTTACGGGTTGGCGCCCGTGGCCTCTGGTGGTTCTCTGGAAGATGATATGCCCAACCCACAGGGCGAATATGCGATGAGCGCCCTGGGGCGCGAACGTGTTTTTGGTTATTTTTCCAACGCGCGAGGTATTCCCCAGTCGGTCATCCGAGTTAATTATGCCTGCGACCTACGTTATGGAGTTTTGGTGGACATTGCTCGTAACGTAAAGGAAGGAATGCCCGTTTCCGTGAACATGGGGTATTTCAACACTATCTGGCAACGAGATGCCAATGCCGCAGCCCTGATTTCACTGGCCCATGCACGAATTCCACCACTGGTGTTAAACATTACTGGTTCACAAACACTTCGCGTCCGAGATGTGGCGATGGTCTTTGGCGGACTGTTTGACAAGGAAATTGTGTTTCACGGCCAGGAAGCGGACGATGCGCTCTTAAGTAACAATTCCCGGGCAAGGACTCTTTTCGGGTCTCCCGAGTTGGACGAAAACACATTAATGGAATGGGTGGCCTCGTGGATGCAGCAAGGGGGCTTGATGTTGGATAAACCGACGCACTTTGAGTCACGCGACGGACATTTCTGAAGGAGCGGCAGTGAATCCATACGATGCCTTACAGGAGGGAAGGGCGATTCCAGCCAGTCCGTTGGCGCTCACGACCAAGCGCCGGCTTGATGAGCGCCGTCAGTGCGCTCTCTGGCGCTATTATGACGGAAGTTCCCCCCGATAGGAGAGGATGGATTGCAGCGTAACGCATTACGCTAAAAAGACTTAGGTGGTCCGGGACAGCTTTTTCTTGGTGGCTACACGCTGGTCATTCTTGGGCAAGACGGTGGGCGGCGCGATATCAAGGCTCTCCAGGAGCCTGCTAGAGTTCTCCCGTGGGGTTGGTA
>PWNM01000321.1 GCA_003557825.1 Candidatus Hydrogenedentota bacterium
GTAACCGGAACCCCGGTTAATGTGTGTTGAATACGGGCTGCCTATGGCAGCCCGTTGTATCGTGGGAGGGCAATAACGCCCGAACTACCACAGGAGGATCGGCCATGCCGAAACTGAGCAAGCGGGTCCGCGAATTGCGGGTCAAAGTGGAAGACAAGCAAAACGTGTCTCTTGAAGAGGCGGCGGAGCTTGTCAAGGAATGTGCGACGGCAAAGTTTGATGAGACCGTCGAGTTGGCATTTAAACTGGGGGTGGATCCCCGACACGCGGATCAGATGGTTCGTGGTTCGGTATCGCTTCCACATGGAACCGGCAAGCCGGTTCGTGTCGCTGTATTCTGTAAACAGGCCGAACAGCAGGAAGCTGCCAAAGCCGCCGGAGCCGATTTCGTCGGAGACGATGACCTCGTCGCAAAGGTTCAGGAAGGCTGGACCGATTTCGACGCGGCGGTTGCCGCTCCGGATATGATGGGGCAAGTGGGAAAACTGGGTAAAGTACTGGGGCCGCGCGGTCTCATGCCGACTCCGAAGGCCGGTACGGTGACGCCCAATGTGGGCGAAGCCGTGGAGGAGATCAAACGTGGCAAGATCGATTTCCGCGTAAACAAGAATGCCGGTATCCATGTCCCCGTTGGGAAAACTTCGTTTGACACGCAGCAGATTCTTGAGAATGCAGGCGCGGTCATCGATACCATTCTCAAAGCACGTCCCGCCGCTTGCAAAGGTACGTATCTGAAGGGATGCGCAATGAGCAGCACCATGGGGCCGGGATTTCGGCTGGACCCCGCTGCGCTGACGGCCCAATTCCGCACGAAATAACCGAGCGGAATCCGGTCCATTGTAACCGCAGACACAAACTAAGAAGGAAAACGACAATGAGCAAAGCCATTCTTTTCACCTCTGAGTCCGTAACCGAAGGCCACCCCGATAAGGTCGCCGACGCCGTTTCGGACGCTGTTCTCGACGCCATGCTGGAGCAGGATCCCTATAGCCGTGTGGCGTGTGAAACCATGGTGACAACGGGCTTGTGCCTTGTGGCCGGGGAAGTGACCTCGAAGGCGTCGGTAGACATCCCAACGGTTGCTCGCAAAGCCCTTTGTGATATTGGCTATAAGGGGGGCGATTCCGGATTTGATGGGGCAAGCTGTTCGGTATTGGTGGCATTGGATAAACAGTCCGCCGATATCGCTATGGGCGTAGATTCATCTACGGATAAAGAACAGGGCGCTGGTGACCAAGGCATGATGTTCGGATATGCCTGTAACGAGACTCCCCATTTGATGCCTCTACCGATCGACTTGGCCCATCGCCTGGGACTTCGGCTTTCCGATGCGCGCAAGAGCGGTCAACTGCCCTGGTTGCAGCCCGATGGAAAAACCCAGGTTACGGTCGAGTATGTGAATGGCGAGCCCAAGCGCATTGACACCATCGTCGTCTCCAATCAGCACTCGCCCGACATTTCGCAAGAAGATATCTATAAAGCGGTCGTCGAACATATCGTTAAACCGACCATTCCCGACGAATATGTCGATGGAGAGATCAAGTTCCATGTCAACCCAACCGGCCGGTTTGTTGTGGGCGGTCCCGTTGGCGACTGCGGCCTGACCGGACGCAAGATTATCGTCGACACCTATGGCGGCATGGGCCGTCACGGCGGTGGTGCTTTCAGCGGTAAGGATCCATCAAAAGTCGACCGTTCGGCCACCTACATGGCCCGTTACATTGCCAAGAATGTTGTTGCAGCGGGTATCGCCGAGAAGTGCGAGATTCAGCTGGCCTATGCCATCGGCGTCGCCGAACCGGTTTCGGTCAACGTCAATACCTTCGGAACGGGCAAATGCGACGAAGACAAGGTTTCGGCCATTATCCGCGAAGAGTTTGACTGCCGGCCTGCAGGCATTATCGAGGTACTCGACCTGCGCAAACCCATCTTCAGCAAGACTGTGGCCTATGGTCATTTCGGTCGTGAGGACCAAGGTTTCCGCTGGGAGCAGACCGATAAGGCCGACGCCCTACGTAAAAAGGCAGGTCTTTAATCCACGTCCATATTGACGAAAATTATGCTTGTTCTACCTCCGCCTCGTTTTGATGGGGCGGAGGTTTTTTACATCTCGCATTTCCTTTCCTGCCATGCCCTCCACCAAAGACGATATGCAACGGACCCGGCTTTTTCGCTATACTGCCGACCGCCTATTCTTGGGGGTGTAGTGTACTGACGACGGAGCTCCGGATGGAAAGGACGGTTTGATGGAACGGGGAGCTTGGAAAAGCAATACGGGGTTTGTCCTTGCCGCGGTAGGGTCCGCGGTAGGGTTGGGGAATATCTGGCGATTTAGTTATATGGTCCATGAGAACGGCGGCGCCCTGTTCTTGTTGCCCTACATCATCGCGTTGCTCATAGTCGGGATCCCCATTCTCATTCTAGAATTCGCCATCGGGCACAAGATGCGCGCATCTGCTCCCCAGTCCATGCATACCATCCATTCGGAATGGGAATGGCTTGGTTGGTGGCCGGTTATCTTCGTCATGTTCGGCATCAATCTGTACTATGTGGTGATCATCGCCTGGTGTGCTCTGTACATGCTGAACTCCCTCCGGTCACCGCTGCCGTGGGCGGAAGGTTCGGAAGCCTTTTTTGACAATCAGTTCCTACGGATAAGCGATAGTGTGTTTGTTTTTGACGGCATCCGCTGGCCCATCCTGCTGATGACTGTGGTTATCTGGTTCCTTCTCTGGTTCATCTGCATTCGCCGAATAGACCGAGGCGTCGAGGTTGCCTGCAAGATATTCATGCCTGCCCTTTTGTTCTTGGTCACGATATTGGTGATATGGGGCCTTACCCTGGATGGGGCCATCGAAGGCATCGAGGAATATGTCTGGTTTACCCGCGACGACCTACCCCAACTCGCTCAGATTCATGTCTGGCGCGCTGCCTTCAGCCAGATTTTCTTTACCTTGTCCATCGGCTTTGGCATCATGATCGCCTACGCCAGCTATCTTCCCAAGAAGACCGATCTCGTGGGCAGCGCCTTTATCATTGCATTAGCCGATTGCGGCTTTTCGATCTTTGCCGGATTCGCCGTGTTCTCCGTGCTCGGGTTCATGGCGTATACTGAAGGCGTCACCGTTGCCGAGGTGGTCGCATCAGGCCCCGGCCTTTCCTTTGTCGTCTACCCCGAAGCGATTGCGTTGCTCCCCGGGGGTAATCATGTCTTTGGGTTCTTTTTCTTCCTTGCCTTGACTATAGCCGGACTAACCTCGGCCATGTCGATTGTCGAGGCCTTTTCATCGGCTGCCGTTGACAAATTCGGCTGGAAACGGCGCAATGTGGTCTCGGTAAGCTGTTTGGTGGGCGCCTTTGGCAGCATCGTATTCACCACAGGAGCGGGATTTTACTGGCTCGATATCGTCGATCGCTTTCTCAACCAATACGGGCTGATCTTGGTCGGTCTCCTCGAATGCATTCTCGTGATTTGGTATTACCGAATCGACAAGCTGCACTTCCACCTTTACGATGCCAACGAAGGCGGATATCCTCCAATTTGGGATATCTGGTGGGAATGGTCGGTCAAATACGTCGTTCCATTGGTGCTCTTTATCATCTTGGCCTGGAGTGCTATCGAAGACATCAGCACGCCCTATGGCGACTACCCCTCCGAGGCCATTATGATGATCGGCATGGGCTGGCTCGTTGCCACGTTTCTGGCGGCAGGCGTGTTCAGCGTTTATACACGGCATCGGGACAACGACCGTCTCAGCCTTTAATTACCAGCGAAAAACCGGAGAGAGGATATGGTGAAAGTTACCTTATTGGGAGCGGGAAGCGGATTTACCCAACCGCTATTTACAGACATTCTGCAAATTGAAGGGCTCGATTCCGGCGTCATCGGCCTGGTGGACATCGACGCCAAACGCCTCGAAGTGAGCGTTAAACTCATGGAGAAGCTGATCGAGCTCCTTGGCAAAAAAGATTGGCGTGTCGAGGCCTCGGTAGACCGCGCCGATGTCCTTAAAGGGACCGATTATCTGATCAACAC
>PWNM01000233.1 GCA_003557825.1 Candidatus Hydrogenedentota bacterium
GACATCCTGGAGGTAGAAGACTCCTTCGTTCGGCGCATCTTCAGCCAGGATGGATGGTAGCGCAGGAGCGCTTGTACGGGAACGCAGCGGCATGGGCCACACGCTCGATATGTTGAGGTTGCGATAAAGAAGCTCCTTGTTCCCGTGGGCATCCGCCAAATACAGCCCGTAGGTGTTCGCCGGGTTAGCGTTGGGCTCGCCGATGAGCGGATCAAAGCTATAAGCTGCGATAAATACGTTCTCTGAAAGCGGGTATGGGCTGCGATACGACTGGCCGGGCCACCGTTCCATCTCAGGTGATGTCGGGGGCAGCTCAAATGCGATGGCGCTGCGCCAATGGGGCAGCAACACGTCCTCGGTTTCGGGAAAAGGCACGTGGGGGGTCAATCGGGTGATCGGTTCGAGCCCATCGACGCCGCGGGTTTGGTCGACCAGGATGATCGAACCGGCCGTCATGGCATGATGGGCCCCCGCGGTCGCCATGACCGCCGTGGAATTTGGGACGGGCCGGGCCTCCCAAATCCCCGCCGGGTTGAGCGTATGGTTCCCATAGTACGCCGCTGGACCGGTTCCATCGGGACGGACCGCCCAAAGCTGCTGGTAATGCACGGCGTCCCGGTCGACATAGTCCCAGCGCGTGTAGATGACGCGGCCGTCGTTGAGGACAGCCGGATCCCATTCCTGGGTCTCATGAAACGATACGGTCCGAATGTCGGAGCCGTCCGGTTCCATCAACGTCAACGTGTAGGTCTCGCAACCCGGCGAACCGCAGCGATGCCAACCGCCCCGACGGGTCGAGATAAACATGATCCGTCCGTTGGGCAGTTCCACCGGCGAAAAATCATCGTAGGGACCGTCGGTCAATCGTCGAGCATAGGAGCCATCGGCGGCCATCTCGTAGAGATGGTAATACCGGCCTTGCTCACCCTGGATCGTGTCTGCCGGGGCGTTATCCGTTTCGCAGAAGGCGACCAGGATCCGCTGTCCGTCGTGGGTTACCTCGGGCTGCATGAAACTGCCCTCGGGCAATGCGTCGTTAGCCAAGGGCCGGGTTTGCATGGATGCGCCCGGCACTTCAAGGACATATACGCCGCCCCCCGGGCGTGCATACCGGCCGTAGTACTGGGTCAATTGATGACTGAAGACGCCCGGGGCTTGCTTGGCAAATACGAGCGGGCCGGTCTGGGCCAGGGGGTGGGAAAGCATCAGCGCCCGGCGCTGAATATGGACTTCGCGCCAGAGCTCCTCCCATTCGGAATCGTCGAGGGCTGTGTCTTGGGTCGATAGCTCGGCATACTGGCTATGCAGCGCGGCCCAAGCTTCTTTGAAGCCCGTCGGCACGGCGTCCTGTTGGGCCAGGTCTTTCAACAGCGCGTCGCCCCTTGCCAAAGTCGTTTCAATGGCGGCGGCGAAGACCCCGGATACGGCTCCCGCCCCGATGCCGTCTTGCATGCGCAAGTCCCATTCGATCAACTCCCATTCGAGAAGCGGATGGGCGGTGATATCGAGGGGCTGCGGGAACTCCGAGGGCGCAGTCCGGGACGGTAGGACGTTGAGGGTGCGGGTCTGCCCATCGACGCTAAGCCGTAGGCGTAACACGCGAACCGCCATGGCATCGGAATCCGCGGCGACGGTCAGGAGCATCCGGTCCGTGTCGGTGGCCCCTCCGGAAACGGCCATGGTCGTCCCGTGACGATTGGATAGCGTCTGGCCGATGCTATCTCCCGATGCCAAAGCGAGCGTAATGGTGGCTGCACCGCCCCCGGCATGGCGTACATCCGCCTCCACAGAAAATGGAATGTGGATGTCTTGGATTGGCAAGGCAATCTGAACAGACTCGTTTCCGTCGGCGATGAGCGTGCCCAAACCAAGCGGCCGAGAGAAGGCCATCTGCGAGGCGCTGTCGTGTCCGATCAGGCCATAACTGCCTTCCATCCAGGCCGGCTCAGGCCATGGCGTTTCGTTAAAGGAGTAGACGGGCCTTCCCGTAAATGGCATGCGTCCGTCGTGTACAAGTCGCGCCTCGGCCCAATTGGCCATGCTACACGTGATGCCGCCGCCGCCATCGTGGGCGACCAGCCGCAACAGGCGGGCTCCGTCCAACGGAATAGCAACTGGAACGGCGGGATCGCTGTCGTTCATAGGCCCGCCGGCAAAGCGCATCTCGTCATCGACCCAAACCTCGAATACCACGCTGCCCAGGTCACCCCCTTGCCATTGCACCCCGACCTCGGCCTTGAACGCCAAATACCGTTCTTCGAGGGGAATGCGGATTTCTCCGACGGCATGATGGCCGATGCCGCGGTCGTAGGTCCGATCAAGAATCTGCAACGGAAGCGGAGGAGCCCCGGAAGGATCATACGCGGCCGTGTTGACGCCGAGGACGCCCCAGCTCTGGGTGCTCTCAAACAGATCGGGCATGTCGTCCAGATATTGCTCGACGCGGAGCGATTCAGCGTGTACGTGGAACGCCAATCCGAATACCAAAAGCCCGAGAACCCATGTTTTATAAGCCTGTTGATTCATGACAACCTCGCTTTGCCCATTCGATCCCTATTACAGACCAATCCGGAGCGGATTTCCAGTGCCAACGATAGTGGCAGATCCGGATAACCGGAGCAAGTTAATCCGGGCTATCTCCGCGAGTCCGCCCGAACAGGGCGCAATCCGATTTGTTTCATGCCTTTCCGTATCGCCCCGCAAGAGAACGACTTAATGAACTTGATCACGAACCAACGTTTTGCTACCTTACGCACACGCTTAAATGGTAGCGGGGTCTTTCTTGTACGTGGGATGACAGGCATACTGAGTTCAGGGGGAATGCGTCATGCAGCGATGGGGGTTCTGGGTGCTGGCGATCGTGCTGGCTGGATTGGTCTTTGGAGGAACGGCATCGGCCGAGGTGCTCTACGTCGATTGGGAACGACCCGACGACACCGGCGACGGCCTCTCGTGGGACACAGCCAAACGGTCTATCCGGGCCGCCATCGATGCCGCATCGCCTCCCACCGAAATTTGGATCCGCGGCGGGCATTACAACGAAGGCATCGAACTCCGCAGCCATGTCGCCCTCTATGGCGGATTCGCCGGCGACGAAACCGACCGCAGCCAGCGGGATTTCCGCACCCACAGGACCATCGTTGATGGGACCAATGCGTGGGATGAGTATGAGGGTTATTCGACGCCAAACGTGGTCAAGATCATTGATGTTACGCATGTTCGAGTCGATGGACTGTATATCACGGGGGGTGAGGCACAGTGGGGATCATCTCCTTGGGATCGAGGGGCAGGGATATATTTGCTTAATGTGGATGCTACCATCGTTGTAGCCAATTCGGTGATTTCAGTAAATGAGGCCAATGAATATGGTGGAGGTATAGCGTGTGTCAATGCGTCGCCGATGATTAAAAACACCGTTGTTGTAGGAAACAATGTCGACTATTCTGGTGGGGGTATCGCATGTATCGACGCTTCGCCTACGATTAAGAACTGCATGATTACAGGTAATCAAGCAGGTGAATATGGCGGCGGGATCCTGCTTAAGGGCAATTCTGATGCGTTGATCATCAACACGGTCATTGCTGGAAACTATGCAGATGGACGGGGTGGAGGTATTGGTGGAATGGGGGCGTCACCCGTCATCCGAAACACTACAATAGTATCAAACAATGCCCGCAATTCTGGTGGTGGTCTTCTGGCCATGAAATCTGATGATGTTCCATCGAAGCCGCTTATTCAAAACAGCATCTTTTACGATAATCGCCGGGGAGCAATTTACAGTTTCGACATAGATTCCATTCCTGTCGTGGAGAACACTCTGTTTGAGAAAAATTATAATTGGAATGCAGATTTCGATGAGTTAGACTATGATAGTGGAGTCGGTAATGGAAACAACGACGGGTATGCAGGTTCTGACGAACTCAACGCTCTGCCAACCTTTAGCGCCATCATTGACGGGGCGCCCGATTTCATTGGAGAGGGACCTCAGGGCGATCCGGGGGAGTGGGTCGCATGGCCCC
>PWNM01000156.1 GCA_003557825.1 Candidatus Hydrogenedentota bacterium
ATCTTCCTATAACGGGCATCATGGTGTCAAAAAATACGAATCCATTGCACTGCATTCATCCCGGGCCCATGTTATGTGTACAATGGAAGGAAATGTGCGCCTCGCGACATAAAGCATAGACCAACGAGCGCAAGGAGAACGATTGGTGAAGTCAACTAGCCATCTAGTTATTGCAGTCGCGGTTGTCATGGCAGGACTTGAACCCGCCATGGCCCGCTCAAGTTTTTTCCCGTCTACCCGTTTCCCATCAACCGGCTGGGTTACCAGTGCGGATTATGCCCTTTTTCATGTGGTTGTGCCTGAGGACGCACCTCCCGAAATCGGACAAGCCGCGGAGGATTTCATCTCCTACTGGCAACGGGTCACCGGGCATGGGATTGAGCGTTCCTCAGAGCCGGTTGCTGAGGGCGTGAATGTCTGGATCGGAGGGGACGGCGTCCCGGCAACCCTGCTGTCGCAGGCTACCCACAGCGGATTGGGGGAAGACGGATTCGCCATTAGGACAATCGAAGGCGATCCGTCTCATCTGCTTATTATAGGCGATGTCCCACGGGGGGTCCAGAATGGCGTCTACTATTTCATTGAGGAATACCTGGGCGTACGTTGGCTCACGCCTGAGGTTACCCATATCCCCAGTCGACCGCCGTCCTCCATCCCGGCAATCGACCGGGTCGACACCCCCGTGTTTCGATATCGGTACACCAACTACACGGAGCCCTGGCAAGATAGCCATTTCGAGCGGGTGCATCGTCTTCGCCCCCCTCCCATGGGACTATCGGGGCATACCATCTACGAATTGGTACCGCCCGAAGTCTATGGCCAGGAGCACCCGGAATATTTCGCCACAGTCGAGTGGGGCAGAGTGATCCCTGAAGGCTTTGATTGGCGAGACCCGGCCCAGCGAGAAGTAAACCAGTATGAGGTGGGCCAGATCAACTTCGCCCATCCCGACGTACCGTCGATTATTTTTGACAATCTTCAACAGCGCATCGCAGAAAATCCGGAAGGGCGCATCTGGGCAGTTTCTCAGATGGATTGGGAACGCTACGACATCGGCGCACAGTCAGCAACTATCGACGACCGGGAAAGCACGCCCATGGGCTCGATCTTGACCTGTGTCAACCGTGTTGCGGACCTGCTCGCCGACGAATTTCCGGGTCACTATGTCGAAACCATGGCTCATGATTGGTCGCGGAAACCGCCCCGGTACCTTGAACCCCGCGATAATGTCATTATCCGGCTAACCACCGATGGGACGGATTCCTCGCGCCCGCTATCCGATTCCGGCTCCGACAGAAACCGGAAGTTCAAAGCGGACCTCGAGGGATGGAGCGATATCGCCGATACCCTTTTCGTCACCTATTTTGCCGCCAACCAACGGAATTTCCAGACACCCCATCCCAATCTGCATGTTTTGCAGGAGGATCTGCGGCTCTTTGCCGAACACGGCGTCGAGGGTGTCTATGCACAAGGCGCGCCTTCTCCCGGAGGCGAATTCGCCCATCTTCGCACCTATCTACTTGTCAAGGGCATGTGGAACCCGGACGCCGATCTCGAACACCACAAAAACGAATTTCTGGACCTCTATTATGGCGATGCCGCCCCTGCTATTCGCGAGTACATTGAGTTCATGGGCGAACAAGTGTCCAAAGATGGCGTGGTACTTGAATATCGGGGCGATGTGCAATGGATCAGCTTCGACACGGTATTGAAAGCCGAAAGCATCTTTAAGGAGGCGCTGGACGAAGCGGACAATGAGGAGATCCGCCGACGGGTCGAACTGGCGAAAGTCCCCGTGCAATATGCGACCCTGGTATGCCCCCCACGCATCACCATCTCGCGGACCCAGTTTACCCTGGTCCGTCCGCCCAGTTTAACCCTCGAGCAGTACATCCAGGTCCTTCAAGGATTTGGCGTGACCCAAGTCGAGGACGGTTGGCCTTTCGAACGCTTGGTGCAGCAGGTCGGCGGAACCACGCCCCCTCGATTGCGTCAGTATGCGCTCGAACGGTTGGAAAGCAACCAATACCATGTATGGGTGGTTCCGGAAGCATCGGGATCGATTATCCGATTCCGGCATCTCCCCACGAACTCGGAGCTAATGATGGGATACCAGACGTTCGAATCGGCTCCGGGGACGCTTCAGGAATGGGTGCATGACCCAGGCACCGTAGAGGGACCCATTGCCGAGCGCTACGAGGTAAGCCGCAGAACCTTTGACAGCATCACCGTGCAGACGGTGCTCCCCGATGGACTTCGGGTCGAACGTCAAATGACCTTAGGTCGGTATTCAGACGAATTCGAGGTCCGGCTCACCCTGACCAACCCAACCGAGGGGCCCATCATTCCCCGCGTCAAGCTCCATCCCGAGTTTCATGCCACCCCGGAGGATCCGCCCGAGATCTGGGTTGAGGAAGGGCCGCGATGGAGGCAGATCGACACAAAAAACAATGGAGAGACGCCGTTCCGACAGGGCGATCTACTCGATCCGGACGGGTGCGACCGCTGGGCCGTGCGGTTCCCGGATAAACGCATTACCCTGGTCAACACCTTCGATGACGATGAGATCGAGTCTCTGTTCTATTACTACGACGTCCATCCGGGCCAGGAGCATGTCAATCTCGAGTTGATCGCCCCCACAACGCCCCTGGAACCCGGTCAACGCCGGACCATTACCACCACCTACGAGGTCACCAGCCGTACCCCGCAGCGCCTGTAACGCAAATGGAGTCCACGTTTCACAGTCGAACACGTGGACTCCATCCCATTCAAACCTACTCTTTGCCCGTGTATACCTTCTTCAAGGCATAGTAGGCCGGCTTCGGATTGCGCATGAAATCGATAACCGAGTTGTTCGCCGCGCAGGGGAAGCAATCGTGGCCCATCCAGATGAAGAACCCACCGCATTTGGGGAACCGATTCTTGCTGGTGGATGCCGCGATAGCATAGGCCTCGGCCTGTACTTCCTGGGTCAGCCGGATGTACTCATTCAAGGCCGCTTCGTCATCGAGGTCCTTGAGCTGTTCGCCATAGCGGTCCCACTGCAACCACCAACTCGACGAATGCCGCCAATACTCGTTCGTAACAGGCCATACCGGCATGCCGCCATGGTAGCGGTCGAATTGTTCGCGCGTCGCCGCTGCGGGCATGCCCACCTCGGAGCGCAGAAGGGAATCGTCCCCCTCCCAGTATTGCCTCCAGTCATCGAGGGTCTTGAAACCACCGTTCGCCGGTCCCAATCCCCAAGGTCCGTGGGTATCATGATGAACACCCTTACCGTAGTTGTCCGGATGGGCATAGAAGGCAGGGCCGCTGGGCGACGAAGGTACGAAACGGCGGCTTGGATCGTTCCGCGCCACCACGGCTTTCATTGCAGCGATGCACGGATGATCATAATCCACCGGGACCTCGGGTCCGTTGGTCGTGCGTCGTTCCATCAACTCATTGCCGCCGCACCACATCAACAGCGATACATGATGACAGCGACGCTGAATGTACGACGCGGAGATGTCGACCAGTTTGGAGATGGCGGCGAGGTCTCGCGGCGGCGCGTTGTTGATGCCGGACGACGACAAGGGGAACTCTTGCCAGACCAGGATGCCAAACTCGTCACAGAGCCGGTAGAAGCTTTCCGTCTCGAGAATACCTCCCCCCCACACGCGCAGGAGATTGCATCCCATATCTCTGTATAGCGTCAGAAGGTCGCAGTAGTCCTGCTCCTTGCTGTCCGGATAGCTCGCGCACGGAGGTACCCAATTCGCCCCCTGCAAAAACACAGGCTTGCCATTCACCACGCAAATCCAGGGCTCTGCCTCTTCGGGAGCGCCTTCACATGGCTGCCATTCGATGCGCTTGAACCCGACAGGCCGCGATTCGCTCCAGATAACCGAACCAGAGGCATCCTTCGCCGCTAATTCGAGCGTATAGGTCTTCGTCGGTCCCATACCGTTCGGCCACCAGGGCTCAACCGTTAGTCCGCCGAGGACGAGCGTCACGGTACCCTCATCCGCCGGCATGGTCGTCTCTTTGATCGCCTTTCCGCCATCGGATACCGTCGCGGTGATCTCAGCCGCTGCCGATGTCGCAGCGACCTTGGCCACAACCCGCCCGGTTTTGTTGTCCTCATCGAGGTCAGACTGCACATGCTCGACCTGGAATCCGATGGTCACCCCGCTCACCAAAAATAACCGATCAGTTATGCCAATCGGTACCATACGGGGTACCCAGTCCCAGCTATAGCTGTAGCGAGGTTTGAAAAACTTGGAGCGGTTGGAATAGCCGATCTGCCCCTGCTCCGCCGGCGGTTCGTCGAACACGATGCCCAGCAGATGGGATTTTCCGTCCGAAAGATGCTCGGTTAGGTCGATCTCGTGGGGAATCAGGGCTCCCGAGAACTCCGCCACATCCTTCCGATCGATCTGAATCCATCCGCCGTAGTCCAACCCAAGCGCCCGCAACTGGACCGGCTCGCCTTTCGGAACGGCGTCTTCGGGGATCCATGCCTCGAATATCCAATGCCGATTCTCCGCCCATTCCGCATCGCGTGAATGGACGCCTTCGTACCAATCGGGAATCACTCCTTCCCGGATAAGCGTCTGTTGCACGGTTCCCGGCGCATCGGCCGGAAATGGCCCCACATCGGCGGCAAACTGTACATTGGTTTCCATACTCCGGCCCAGCCGCCATGAATAGGGTCGCCACGCTTCGACGGTCCAGTCCAGGTTTGTCAGATCAAAAACAGCCACGTACCTGCTCCTTCCTTATTCCAGATCCACCTGTTTGTTGGGAAATATCGCCCTGGGTATTCGAGAAGATCATCTCCCCCAGCCTAATTCACAAACGCGTAGTGTAGCCCGTGTACCGAAAGGCCTTCAAACCGGCGTTTTATATATCCCCTACCAGCAACACGACATGCATCCATTCCATGTTGTCCATACACGGCATACCACCACATATAGTATTTACTACTTCCTAATGCTCAACCTGTAGGCCTAGCATTTGACACTTTCCTTGTTGCCGGGTACAATTTGGACACATTACAACATCCAGGTGGGGATATGCAGGATAACGCGCAAACAACGCTCAGTTTTTTTGAACTTCGCGAACAGCCGTTCGCGGCGACAGCCGATCCTGCATATTTCTTTGCTACCCGGGCCCATCGCGAATGCCTGTTTCGCCTGTGGAACTGCATCGACGAACGGTTTGGCATTGCGGTGATCTTGGGAAATTACGGCACGGGTAAGACCACCCTGTTACGCAAAATCCTGAGCAACATGCGTGAGGCCCCGGATAAATACCTTACCGCAGTCGTAGGGTCTCCTGCCCCATCCTGGACTACGTTTAACCTGCTCGAGGACATTGTCGGAAAATTCGACCTTCATCCTGAAGAACGATCCTACAATGCTTACATGGATGGGTTGAACCAATTCCTGGTCGATAACCGCGACACCGTGAATACGCTGGTCATCGACGATGCGCAGAACCTGAACAAACGGGGCCAGCTCGAGTTGCTCCGCCTAATCCAAAACCTTGAAACGCCCCAGCACAAACTGCTGAACGTGATCTGTTTTGCGCAGCTGGAATGGCAACATATCCTCCGGGGCGCGCCGAATTTCCTTCAGCGGATCAGCCTGAGCTATACCCTTGAACCCATCGGGGTGGACGAAGTCCGGGCTCTCATCGAATATCGTCTGCGCGAAGCCGGCTCAGGGCCCCGGGGACCCGTATTCGACGACGGAGCCATTCGCAGCATTTATGCCTATTCGGGCGGCAGTCCCCGCATGATCGTCACCCTATGCAGGAACGCGCTCGTCGTGGCGGCCCAGATGCGATCCCGGCAGATCGGACAAGCCATCATGCTGCACACCATTCAGCAAACGACACTGCCCGATGCCGAGGGCGAAGCGCGCCTGACCGAGACGTTGGCCCCCCAGTCTCGACGAACGACTTCCCCCAAGCCGCCGACTCAAGAGCCGTCAGCGCCTCCCACCTCAGTCGAATCAGCGCCATCGAATGCCGACGAACCATTGCCCACCACATTGAGGGCCCGAGCAAATGAGCTGTTATTGAAAGCTGCCCGCAGTCAGAAAAAAACATGGAAACCACCGTCCGACAAATGAATCGTTCTTCATCACATAAAAAAGACTCCAAGAGGCCGCTCGGAATGAAGGCGCAGCTCGAAGCCCTCGAATCGGCTTTCTCCGAATCGGTGCCTAACGATCCCCGGTATTCTAGCGGCGCGGGAACATACGGCAAAGCGGCCGATATCGATTTTATCCAGTTGAGCGGCATCGCTTCCGGGCGGCCCGCAGATAGGGCAGATTCCCAACGTTGGGAGGCCTTCCACGACGATCCGAAAGTCGAAACGGAATGGATTGTCCAGGGAGACCCGTCCCCAGATGAGGCGCCCCCGGCCTCCGAGAACACCGAAGCCGCGCCGTTCGGCATGCCGGGCCATCTCTTTGGGTTCGACGACCAGCCGGTAGAGACATCGCCGACCAACGCGGAAGATGATTTCATCCTGAGAGCGCCGCAGTCCCTTTCAAAAACGCTATCGGAGAGCAACGGGTCCCTCGATACGGAGTTGCCCGATATTCACGAAGTCGAACGCTATCTCGAAGCGCTCGAAGCCCAGTCGCGGGAGGTCTTTTTTGATTCCGATGAGAAGGTCGAGTCGAAGGCCGATTGGCGAACGCCCGCGCTGATTCTACTCGGGACGGTGTCCTTTCTGGCGTCCCTCACAGCGGCTTATTTGCTCCTGAGCCGTTAGCCTGTACCGCGCCGTGGTTAGTCGATGGTTTTGTGGAACCGTGACGCGGCAAGCACCAACACCACAAACCCTATCCCCGTGAGTATGAGCGCTTGCGGCAGGAGATCATAGAAGCCCGCCCCCCGCAATATGATGCCCCGCAGGATACGAATGAAGTACGTCGCTGGTACGGCTTGTCCCAACCAGTAGATGGGCGTGGGCATCGATTCAAGAGGAAACATAAAGCCGGAGAGCAGCACGGCGGGCAGGATGAACACGAAGGCGAATTGCACAGCCTGGATCTGATTGGACGCCAGCGTTGAGGTGAGCAATCCCATCCCCAATGACGTGAACAAAAAGGCCAGCGAGAAAAGCGCCAACAGGCCCACGCTACCGGCGATGGGTACTTGAAACACCACCACCATGATGGTGAGTACGATGGCCGTCTCGACGCAACCGATGATGGCGCAGGGGATGAGCTTGCCCAGCATAAGCCCCATTCGCGAAACCGGCGTGACCATGAGCTGTTCGAGGGTTCCCTGCTCTTTCTCCCGCACGATGGACAATGCCGTGAGCATTAGGGTCACTTGCTGCATGGTGATGGCCACCAACCCCGGAATCATGAAGTTGGGCGTCTTCATGTCGGGATTGAACAGGACCCGCGGCCGAGTCTCGACCGGCAGGCGGTCCCGTCGGTTGACGCCCTCGGCGATGATGTCCAACGACTTGCTCAGCCCGATGGCGTCGATGGCTTGCAGCGCCTGCATCGCCACGGTTGAGTCGCTTCCATCGAGCAAGACCTGTATGGTGGCGCTTCCGCCGCGGACCAGTTGGTCCGTGTAGTCCGGCGGTATGCGAACGGCAACTTTGGTGCGGCCTTGCACCACGGACCGGGTCATCTCTTCTTCCGAATGGACGTGTTCCGTGATGGCGAAGTATCCCGAATTCGTGAACATATCGAGCAGTTCGCGGCTCTCCCGGCGGCCGTCGAGGTTATAAACCGATGTGGCGATGTTGCGCACCTCGAGATCGATGGCGTAGCCAAAGACGATCATGTCCATGCCCGGAATCAATAGCATCAAGAACAACGTCTTGGGATCCCGGAAGATATGGAACACTTCCTTGTAGATGATTGAGCCGAGTCCTCTAAACACGAGACGGTTTGACTCCTCGTTCTTCGAAGTCGCGGTTCCGCGTCAAGGTTACGAACACATCCTCGAGCGACGGTTGGATACTGGCCACGGTGGCGTTGCCGAACCCTCCGACTTCGAGTTCATCGATGAGGGTATTGGCCGCCCGGGCATCGACCAACACGTGCAGCGAATCGCCGAAGATGGTCGTGTCATGCACCTCGGACAAGGTCGACAAGTAGCGCATTGCCATTGACAAACGGGGACAGCGCACTTCGAGGCGAACCGCTCCCTCGGGGGTCACTTCGGGCATATGCTTGAGTTCGTTGGGCGTGCCGCACGTGATGAGTTTCGAGTAGTAGATATACCCCACATGGCTGCACCGTTCGGCCTCGTCCATGTAGTGGGTGGTCACAAAAAAGGTGACCCCCTGACCGGAGAGGTCAAACAACAGATTCCAGAGCTCCCGTCGCGCTACGGGGTCAATCCCCGCCGTGGGCTCGTCTAGAAAGAGCAGTTTCGGGCCATGAACCAATGCGCACGCCAGAGCCAGCCGCTGTTTCCAGCCTCCCGACAAATTTCGGGCCAGCCGCCTCCGATAGTCGCCTATGCCCACAATCTCGATGACCCGTTCGATACGCTCCTTCATCTCGCGGCGGGGAATGGCGTAGATCCGTGCGTAGAAGTTGAGGTTTTCCATGACCGACAGATCGCCGTAGAGGCTGAACTGCTGCGACATGTAGCCGATGTTCCGCTTGATGGACTCCACCTCGGCGATGACATCGTGGCCCAGGACGGTCGCCGTGCCGTCGCTCGGTCGAAGCAGGCCGCAGAGCATGCGGATTACCGTCGATTTCCCCGATCCATTCGGCCCAAGAAACCCAAAGATACTCCCTTCCTCAATGGAAAAGCTCACATCATCAACAGCCGTGAAACTGCCGAATCGGCGGGTCAGGTGTTTCGCCTCGATTACCGGCATGGGGTCAGCCTTCCCCGGTCAGGTCGAAATGGGCCGTCGCCGTCATGCCCGCCCGCAACAAACCGTCGGCCGAATCCAGGGCCAACTTGACGCCGAACATTTGTTGGACCCGTTGTTCTTGGGTCTGGAGATTACGCGGAGTAAACTCGCCTTCACTGGCGATAAACAACACCCGCCCCGTGAATTCGCGGTCTCCATGGGAATCCGTTGTAAGCGTCACCTCCTGCCCCACTCGGATGCGTCCGAGCACGGCCGCGCTCACATAGACCCAGAGCTCGAGTCGGTCCGGGTCTGTCACACGGACCAATGGCCCCGGTTGGACCAAGTCGCCCGGGCGCACGTCGAGGGATTCCACCATGCCGTTAAAAGGGGCCTTGATGACCATCTCCCGGGCATTCGCCTCGGCCATCCGCAAGGCCGCTTCGGCTTCGTCTCGCATGGCCCGAGCGGAGGCGATATCTTCTTCCCGGGCCCCGGTTCGCAACGCTTCGAGCACCGCGGCGGCTTCATCGCGGGCGGCCTGGGCCATGGCCACTTCCTCGGCCCGCGTGCCGTCCAGAATCAGATCGTATTGGTCCCGGGCTGCTTTGAGTTGGGCCTCCGCCGCCTCGAGGGCATGTTGGGCGCGGTCGTACATCTGCTCCGAAACCACCCCCTGCTCGCGCAAGCGTTCGGCTCGACGAAATTCGGCCGCCGCATCGTCCCGCTGCGCCCGGGCCGCGTTGACCCGAGCCAGGGCCGAGTCGATCTCCTGCGGCCGGGCCCCCTGCAAGGCCATGCGATACTGCTCCTCCTGACGTTGCAGCGCGGCTTCGGCCTGTCTGATTTCTTCGGTCCGCGGACCGCGCTCGATCTTGGTGAGTTGCGCCGCTGCCTGGGCGAGCCGCGCCCGCGCCATGGCCAATTGGGCCTCGGCTTCGTGGTCCTCGAGGGTCACCAACACCGCGTCGCGTTCGACCGGATCGCCTTCCTCAAAAAAGACCTCGGCGATGCGTCCGCCCACTTTCGAGCCGGCATCCACCGAAACCCCTTCGATCTGACCCGCCACCGACAGCGTGTCGTGGTTGCGATGGGGACATCCCGCCATCAGGGCCGCCGCCAATCCGAGCATTATGAATCGGTACATGTGGAGTCCTCGTCGGTTAACACGCCCCGGAAATAGATCCTGGTGATGGTCTCAACAATGGCATCCTTGTCCATGGGCGTCCGGGTCTTGGCATCGAACACCTCTTGGGTCAGGACAAAAATGAAAAACATGCCCAACAACAACCGCGCCGCAATCACCGGGTCCACATCCCGTACCCGGCCCAGGGCCTTGCCCAGTTCGATCAGTCCCGCCACGTTCATGTCCAGCTTGCCCACGAACTCGTCCAGGTACAACTCGCGGAGCTGGGGCAGGTTGCGGTATTCGCCGATAACCAACGGCAACGCTTGGGTGACTTTGGGCGACATGAGCAGATCCAGAAACGCCCGGCCCAGACGTCGCGTCACTTCCTCCGGGTCTTCGTTCGGGTCGTAATCGATCGCCGGAAACAGGTTCGTCACTTCCTCGAACTGGCTGCGGATCGTCTCCACGAACAACTCGGCCTTCGTGGAAAAATACAGGTAGATGGTCCCTTTGGTAATGCCCGCCGCCTCGGCGATTTCCTGCATGGTCGCCGCCTGATACCCCTTCCGCGAAAAGACCGCCAACGCCGCCTCCGTGATCTGTGCGGGGCGGTCTTCCGGCTGACGTTTCCATTTCGGGCATGCGTTGGACATAGGCGCTCATCAAAGTTACTAACTGACCAGTCAGTTATTTATACACGAAAACGTGTTCCAAATCAAGAACAACCGATTTCCCCTGATGTTACATGGCCGCCCGGCTATTGGGATGGATTTATTTCAGAGACAGCCCCGGTCATTGCTCCTCCGGATCCGCCTCCGGGGGAAAGGCGAACTCGTAGGGGTGTGCAATGTGTCCGATGTGTCCGATGTTCTGGCTCCTCCTATACTATTTGTCTTTTCTATTTCCCTGACATTTCCCCGCGTAGGGGTGAGATCATCGGACACATCGCACACTTTGCACACAATCGAAGCCCGTCTAGCTTGCCTTTCTCGCGTTTTCCCGCTCCCGATTGGCTTGGGCTCACTCCCCCGAGGTTGGCTCCCATTCCCGGGCCAGCCGTTGCGCCGCGGCGATCTGCTCGGCAGTCATGTCGCGTGCCACGCTATCCCGATTTTCCGGGGACCTCAAATGGCCCCGTGCGGCGGCCAGGTCAAACCACTTATATGCGCGGACATTGTCTTGAGCCGTTCCTTGGCCTTGAGCGTACATGACCCCGAGGCTGCCCAGCGCCTCCGCAAAGCCTTGCTCCGCGGCTTTTCGATACCACTGCATGGCTTCGGCATAGTCTTGGGAGACGCCTTCGCCTTGGGCATACATGCGCCCGAGTTTGTACTGCGCCCGAGCAAGGCCATGGTCGGCGGCCTTACGGACCCACCGCGCGGCCCTGGTATGGTCCTGTTCCACGCCTTGGCCGTAGCGATACATAAGCCCGATGTTCAATTGCCCCTCGGCTAAACCCTGCTCGGCGGCTATTCGATACCATCGGGCGGCTTCGGCAAGGTCCTGCGGTACGCCACGGCCATGGTAATACATACGCCCGAGTTCCAACTGCGCCTCGGCGTCCCCTTGCTCGGCGGCCTCCATGAGCCGCTCGAAGGTTGACTCATCATTGGGAACGCAACTGGATATGGCCACAAATAGCACCGCCACCAAGACCCATTTCGATGTTTGTTTGTAGGTTTGCATCTTTCTACTCACTCCCAGTTTTTGCTATAGCCACCCCTAATGGCTCTGTCCGACATTCTATCGAATCAACTACCTATTTGCCAGAAAGGTAGGGGCCCCCGCCGATCAGTGCTCCTCCGGCTCCTGCTCCGGGGGGAAGGCGAACTCGAAGGGGGTGTTGGGTGCGGGAGATGCATAGTTTGAGGGGGATGTTTCAGCTCCTCCCCTATGATCTGTCCTTTCTACTTTGTTGACATTTCCCCGCGTAGGGTTGGGAATGTCCCCTGCATCCCCTGTATCTCCTGCAGTTGAGATCATACGAACACTCCAGCAATATGTTCCCGTCCGTTGCGGTTTTTCATTTCGTCGTAGCGTCATCTTTTCCATAAATACATCCCGATTCTTACGGAGCCAGTAGCCGAGTTTGCGGGAGCAGAGTTCGCCGCGGTTGAGGGCGACGGCTTCGAGGGCTTCGCGCAGGTCGGGGTGGTCGGCGGAGGCGCGGATGACGTCGGCGGCGGTGGTGGGGTGCTGACCGAGGGCGTCGTGCCAGGCGGTGAGCAGGGCCGCGAGGTTCTGTCGCGACGGGTCTTCGGCGCGGGTCGATTCGATGGATTGGGCCGCGTCGGCTTGTCCGGCCCACACGAGGGCGTCGCGGATGTATTGGGCCCACTTCTCGAATCCGCCCAGGGGCGCGCAGCCGGTGGCGGGCATGCCGGCCTGGATGTAGGCCGCCACAATGGTATGCAGGTCGCGGACCAGTTCGCCCCGGCGTTCGGCCACGTCGCGGAGGATGTCCTGGTTGAAGCGCCGCAGCTCGGGCCGTTCGCATCCCGCATCGAGCCGGGCCGTGAGCATGCGCCGCACCACGTCGCCCCGCAACACGGGGTTGTTGGCCGTGACGGTGAGCAGGGCCATGCAGGGCACGGTGATCATCTCCGTGTGGCCCAGCAGCCGAATCCGCCGGGCCGGTTGGGACAAGGTGCTGCACAGGGCCGCCCCTTCGATGACCGCCTCGACGTTGTCGATGGTGATGGCGGCGTCCCCGGCCACCAGACAGGCATCGAGCCGTTTGGCGAACTCGGCGGGGTCGGCCGTGTATTCGATGACCGAGGCCCGGGTCCCCGTGGCGAGCAAGGCCACCGCATCGACAAACAACGACTTGCCCGTGCCCGCGGCGTTGGCTCCGATGACGAATCCCGGACAGGTGGGCAGCGCAGGCCGCATGACGGCGGATATGGCCATGGCCAAGGCCACGGCGCGGTCCACGGGGCCTTTCCACGGAAAATGGCGGAAGACCTGTTCGATACGGTCGATGGCGGCGATGGCGTCGTCTCGGGTGGGATGCTCGGGCAGATCGGGCCATTCGCCCGGCGCGTCGATGAGGATGCAGCGGTCGTGGCCTTCCGTAATCCGGCGGCCGTCGAGGCGCAGCAAGGGACACCGCGACACGGCATGCAACCGGGGCAGTCCGGAATCATCGGGCGTGGCCAACAGGATGCGGATGAGGCCCATGGGCGGGTCGCAGGGGCGGTAATCTTCCATGCGGCCGTCCCATCGTTCGAATATGGCCACCCGGGCCAGCATGTCCGAGAGGGATTCGGGGGTGAGCTGGCGGATGACCAAGGCGTCGGCCGGGCGTTGGACCGCGTCGTGGGGTTCGGCATGGACCACGGGATGGACGATGCCCTCGGCGCGGACGTAGAGGGGTAGGTTCGATTGGCGCAAGGCCTCGCGCATGGCGTCCACTGCGTTGGATTGGTCGCCGGGAGCCAGCCGGACGGTGGGTTTCACACCGGCATCGGCCTTCCACGGCACGACCGCCGTGAGCAGGTTCTCGAGGGGAGTCGACCGGAGGCGTTTGTCCAGATCGACCCGGTCCGCCGGGAGGTACTGCACGTCGCAGCCCGCGTTGACCAAGGCCTGGGCGAGGGTATCCCGCCATTTCAGGCCCGCGTCGTCCGGATCGGGCGCGAGGATGACCCGGCGGTGGGCCAAGACCCGTTGCAACGCCTCGATGACCCGTCCCCCCGGACCCGCTCCCGGCGTGGCCACCGTGGCGGCGTGGCCGTGGGTCAGGGCAGCCAGCAAATCCGCCTCGCCCTCGACAACCAGCACGTCCCCCTCGGCGGGAATGGGCCATGGCCCCAGAAGCCCGTTTTTGCTGCCCCGTTTCGAGAGGGCCTTCATGCCCCCGCGGTAGGGATCGCCATCGCCCCGTCGCCGGCGGTAACCCGTAATCGCGCCCTCGGCGTCGCGCATGGGAAAGTGGACCTCGTACTCCACGGCCTTCGCGCCGATGGCCTGAAACGCGTCGCGGCTCCACCGACGCAAGATGGCCAGGTGCTCGATGGGGTCCTTGGGCGGGGTCACGGAGCCGCTGCACAAGTCGGCCATTTCGATGCCGAGAACCCGGGCCACGTCGCGGGTGTCGCACCCGGCAAAGCAATACATCAGGATGTTGCCGCTGGCCGCCAATTGGACCGTGAGCGACGGTTTCCGGTCGTGGTGACACGGGCATTTGGCCTGATAGCTGCGGCCGTTCCATTTGGCCCCGCCCAGGCGGTGGATCAAGTCGTCGATAGCGATGGTGTTTTTGGCCATGGTTCCTCCTACGGTTTGTGGTAAGGCTTCTATATATTAGGGCCACGTGTTGCAAAATTAGTCCGTACTAAACCCGTAGAGTATTGATTCGGAGTGGGTTAGGCCGATTTATGGATAGAGCGTATGAGGTGGATGGTTGGAGCACGCTAAAGCCTGTCGAGAAGCCCGGCTAAAGCCGGCTCCTTTGCTACCCGGTCTCGGTACACTCCGCCCAGGCGGATGCTAAGGCTGCGTCGGCTAAAGCCGACTGTGGGGGCATTTAACGCCGGCGTATGACTCACCACAGAGGCACGAAGGACACCAAGGGGCACGAAGAGGCTCAAGCCAAGGGTGTGGGATGGCGCGAGGAGATTGTGAATTATCAACGCCAACACCTGTCGAGAAGCCCGGTTAAAGCCGGCTCCTTTGCTACCCGGTCTCGGTACACTCCGCCCAGGCGGATGCTAAGGCTGCGTCGGCTAAAGCCGACTAGAATAAAAGGTGGTGGTGTTGATGGGCACAGGGGCGTTCGGGAATCGTGGCTAAAGCCGACTGGAATAAAATGGTGGTGGTGTTGATGGGCACAGGGGCGTTCGGGAACCGTGGCTAATGCCGACTGGAATAAAATGGTGGTGGTGTTGATGGGCACAGGGGTGTTCGGGAATAGTGGCTAAGGCCGACTGGGAATGATTGGTGGTGGGTCTGGTTGGCGATGATTTCATCGGGTCTGGTATAACGTTTTTATCGTGGTCGTTCGCGTGCGTGTATTTTGTTGGTGCTACGTCGGTACGCAATAAAACGCCCTGGGGTGGTCGGATGAGCGCAGACGCATTGCGCGGATAGCGTAACTCCGTCGGCGTTAGTCCAGGGTGGAAACTGGGAGCCTCACCCACACCATGGGCGCATCGGACCGCCGGGGTGGACCCAATTGGTCGGTGTTAGGCTGGGGGGCGAAAATGGCAACGTCCGTCCAGCCAAGGGTATCGTC
>PWNM01000264.1 GCA_003557825.1 Candidatus Hydrogenedentota bacterium
CAGCTTGCGCCCGTCGGTCTCACGCTGGCATTTAGCTGGCCAAACCGTTTCGCTGGACCAAGGATGCCGCCACCATCATCGGCGCCGTCGAAAGGGCTAAGAATGTGTTACCGCATTAACCGCATGGCCCACTAGCGACAGTCAGCAAAGAAGATAGGGAATACTTTGGATTACGGTGGTTTTGACAAATGGTTTTATCAAAGTGCTAAGTCGAAGTGAGGTCGATGTTATGACGCAGCGAGTTTTGCCTAACCTCTTCCTTATGGGAATGCCTAGAAGTGGTACAAAATTGCTGCGAACACTTCTAAATAATCATACGAAGATTTTCATCCCCGAGTTCGAAACGGATTTCATTCCTAGCGTGATTGCTGAATTCGCGGGGAGAGAGTTGAGCGAAAGAGATGTCTCTCGCGCGGTAAGAAAAATAAAAGGTTCCTCTTTTTTTTACTACTACCTGAAAAAGTATGAGTTCGATTTTGATCGCCTCATGCTCCGCCATGGCTGCACCATATACGATATTTTAAGGGCGTTTTTTTTCGAGTTAAGGGGCGGCGCGATTGAAAACTATGCATATGTCGGAGATAAGAGCCCGAGAAATATGCGTAGCTGCGTAATATTGGCGAACGGTTTCCCTGACGCCAGGTTCATTCATATTGTAAGGGACCCTCGAGATTACGCCCTATCGGTAAAAAAGGCCTGGGGGAAAAATGAACTACGAGCAATTCTTCTCTGGGTGAAAGAAATTACGAGCTTTCGGAACGCCATCGTAGCGGACAAGAAGCAGTTTATCGAGGTACGGTACGAAGACCTCTTAGCAGATCCAGAGGCTGCTCTAAGAAAATGTACAGAATTTCTGGGGTTGGACTACGAGCTAGACATGGTGCACCTTTCAGCGCCTGTAGAAAAAGTTGGTGATGCTAGGGGTGCTGTAATTAAGCGCGACAACGCGGGCAAGTATTTTCTCAATATGAGCACAGCTCATATTGAGAAAATCGACGACTATTGTGTGGAGCTTCTGCATCTCTATGGCTACCCGTGCAGCTCAGAAAGGCTCTATAATAAGTCGATATCGACTGTCATGGACAAAGTGTTGCAGTCATTGGATGCTGTCAGCGTGTTGAGATTGCACATCCGGAAACGAGGATTTCGCGATGGTTTGGTAGGAATCATAAGGAATTCTAGATATTAATCGGCGCATAAGTCGTCGCATGCCATTTAATTTTCGGGCTCCTGGTCACCCTGAGTCTAATCCTGTCATGTCCATGCGCGGGCGGGCAACGCAGGGCTGAGCGACGGCATGCGGGGCGACGAGATTGCGCTGTTGGGGATTGGCATCCAACCGCCGCGGCAGTTGGTGGATCAGGATCTCGAAACATCGACACAGAGGAGGAGCCCAGGAATACATGTCATTTCCTTGGATGTTGAACCGGTTGCGTTCCATGTCCACCGCGGAGATTGTCCACCGGGTGCGAGAGCGGGTGAGGAAATCGTGGGCACGCGGGTCCTTGGAAGGCTGGGAACGTTATCAATCCCCTGGCCCAATCCCGCGCTTGCCGGGATTAGCCGATCATCTTCAACCGGTGCATTCGACCGGTCTCGCTCAGGAATCCCAGCGGTTGCTTGCCGGCGAGTATCAGGCGCTTGGAGTGGCTTGGCCTAAGCGCCCGCGGGATGCGCTGTTTCCGGACGATCTATGGCGGCTGGATCCAGTCTCAGGAGGTCTTTGGCCGGGTCCGAACGTCTATTGCTTCGACATAGCCTACCGGCACGAACGCCGGCTGGGCGACATCAAGTACGTGTGGGAGATCAACCGGCTGCAATTCCTGCAACCCTTGGCTCTCCAGGTGCGCGCGAACGGAGACCCGGAAGCGCTGGCGGCGATCGAGGCAGCCATCCATGGCTGGTACGGCGCCAACCCGCCGTTTCGGGGCATCGGTTGGAATTCCGGAATCGAGCTTGGTTTGCGCGCGATCAGCCTGCTGGTCGTGACGAGCCTGTGTGGCGAGCGGTTGTCAAATTCAACCATTGCGCTGGTTCGCGCCATGCTACATGCGCATGCCTTCTGGATGGACCGTTATCCGTCGCGCTATTCGTCGGCGAACAATCACCTGATCGCCGAGGCGGCAGGCGAGTTTTTGGTGGCTTTGGCGATGCCGGACCTGCCGTTCGCCGCTCGTCTGGAGGCGAAGAGCCGGAAGGTTCTAGAAGAGGAGGCTGAAAAGCAATTCCATCTAGATGGCGTGCCGGCCGAGCAGTCGCCTACCTATGGTGCCTTTAGCGCCGAATTCCTGTGGCTCTGTGCCCGGACGGCAGAGTCCGTGGGGCGTCCACTTTCGTCGGTGATCCAGGTGAGGCTCGCGAAGTTTGCGGAATTCATCGACAGGATCAGTGACGCGGCGGGACGGGTCCCTGCCATCGGCGACGATGACGAGGGACGGGTCTTGTGGCGGAGGCCGACGAAGCTTTCCTACCCGGTGGCGGTCTGCCGCGCCTTCGCTGATTCCATCGTGCCTCGGTTAGGCCTCAGGACATTCGCTGAGGGCGGCTACACAGTCGTTCGCGACCAGCGTGCGGGCCGGACAATGGGGCTGATTTTAGATCACGGTCCGGTGGGGTATTTGGCGATCGCGGCCCACGGGCATGCCGACGCTCTGGCGTTGGTGGTGGACCTCGACGGCGAACCGCTCATCATCGACCCCGGCACCTATTTATATCATTCTGGGGGAGCCTGGAGGGATTGGTTTCGGGGGACTCGAGCGCACAATACTCTCAATATCAAGGGCGAAAATCAGAGCAGTATCGCAGGGCCGTTCAATTGGCGAACGAAGGCTCAGTGTTCACTCGATGACGTGCGAGGGGGCAAGCATTGGCTGATCCGTGCTTCCCACGATGGGTATCGCAAGCGTTATGGGGTGGACCATGAGCGCATTGTTTCGGCTACAGACAAAGGATTTTTGGTACACGATCGATTGTTAGGAAATCAAAAACAAGCTTGGCCTGTCGAACTCGTCTTCCAACTTGATCCGCAGATCGAGATCGAGTGCGCGGGGGTTGCGGTTAAGCTCTCACGTCGTGGGACGACGGTCGCCGAAATGAAGTTTCCTGAGATCGGTCAGATCGCCGTAACTAGGGGTGGAACAGGATTTGACGGCGGTTGGGTTTCCCCAGGCTTCGGACACAAGCAACCAGCATGGCGAATTGGCTGGCACGGGGTCATGCCAGAATCAGGCTTGCCAACGAGAGTCGAGTTCCGCTCCTAACGTCATAGCTGCCGCGATTGCAGGCATAATTCGATTCAGCGAGGTGAAAAGGTGAAGGTCAGTATCTTGGGCATGGGCTACGTGGGCGTAGTGTCGGCAGGCTGCTTGGCTCGTGATGGCCACGAAGTCATCGGCGTCGACCCAAATCCGACCAAGGTAGGTCTTATCAACAAGGGTGTAGCCCCAATCATCGAGCAGGACATTGGTGAAATGGTGGCCGGAGCGGTTATCGAGGGACGGCTGCGCGGAACCCACGATGTGCGCGACGCGGTTCTGGCAAGCGAGATCTCGCTGATCTGCGTGGGCACTCCCTCGCTGTTGAACGGCAATCTGGATTTATCCTACGTGCGCCGGGTGTGCGAAGAAATCGGCGCGGCATTAAGGGAAAAGGACGCTTACCACGTCGTGGTGGCCCGTTCCACCATGCTGCCTGGTTCCATGAACACCGTCGTAATCCCGACGCTTGAGGAGCATTCCGGCAAGAAGGCCGGGCTGGATTTCGGTGTGTGCAACAACCCAGAGTTTCTGAGGGAGGGCACCGCTTTATACGATTATTACCATCCACCAAAGACGGTGGTCGGCGAGACGGATTCGCGTGCCGGCGATCTACTTGTTTCGCTGTATGCTGAGATGGATGCTCCTCTCGTCCGGACCGATCTTGAGACGGCGGAAATGGTCAAGTACACCGACAACACCTGGCATGCTTTAAAGGTGTCCTTCGCCAACGAGATCGGCAATATTTGCAAGG